>DASVLY010000116.1:0-3538 GCA_036384635.1 Noviherbaspirillum sp.
AAGCATGGATAGGCAATCCTTTCGCTATGCCCTTCAAAAAATCAACGAGAAGTTCCACGTCAACATGGATGTGTATGTCATCCAGGCAGGATATAACGGGCTGCCAGTGATGGCCGAGCCCAGGAATCCAGCGCCCGGAAAAACGCCGGTTGTACTTTGGAACAGCGGTTCGCATTTTGAAGCGGTGGTCCACAAGTCTGCGATCGGTACGCAATCGATGCGGCCCTGATCGCACCGACACCCGGAATCCGGTTGCCTGCAGCGACAGTCGGAACGCAGCGAAGTTCAACCGGACATGTTCACCAACCCTGGACTTCACGCCAATCTCGATGTGGTCGCTCCTCGCCGGCTGGAGGTTGGAATTGAATCCGGCAGCAGCGGGACTGCCGGGACAGCAGGACAGTTCGTTCAGGGTCGGCATTTCAAAACCTTTTCATCGGCAACGGCACACCGAAGCAGGTTACGCCGAACCAGGTGAAATTGGATGCGATGAATCCGCTCAATGATGCCGATGACAGTCACCGTGCGGGCAAGTTCGGACGCGACATAAGACAGGCTGCGCGATAATTGCATGCTGCTTCGGCGCGTTGCTGGAGGTTTGCGCAAGAGCAATTGCTCCATTTATTCCTGCACAAGCCTGAGCATGCGCAGAAAGATGACAAGTCGTTCTGATTCAATTAACCGATATGCATGCCCGGCGCAACATACAATACAACAAGTCCCATGGGGGGTATCCCGTCTTTCCAGGCCGATCCGAAACGCTTTGCAGGGAGACAGAGAAGCCGTTGAGAACGCAACGGCTTCCGCTGTACTCATGTTCTTCGCGCCTTGCACTTTCTCTGCTTGCCGGGCTGCTGTTTTGCACCACAAGCCGGCAAGCAGACGCGGCTTACCGGGTCGAGCTGGAAGCGCCGCCGCCGTTGCAAGAGCTGCTCTCCGCGCATCTCGACCTGATCCGCTATCAGGACCGCGAAGACCTGAATGAAGCCCAGTTGAACTTCATGTTGGCCACAGCCTCCTCGCAGGTCGCCAAGCTGGCGTCGACCGAAGGCTATTTTTCGCCGCAAACCATCGTCAAGGTCGACCGCAGCACGGATAGGCCGGTGATCCGTCTGACAGTGGATGCCGGAACACGCACACTGGTGTCCAACCTGGACGTGGAAGTATCCGGCACCGTGCACGAACGCAATCCCGCACAAGCCGAGCGGGTGCGCAGGAACTGGCAGCTCCAGCCCGGCGATCCGTTCCGTGAGGAAGACTGGAGCGCCGCCAAGCAGGCGGGGCTGAACATCCTGCAGCAGCGCCGCTACCCGGCCGCGCGCATCGCCGATTCCGAAGCGCGCATTTATCCCGATCTGCAGCAGGCCGACCTGGCCGTCACGTACGACAGCGGGCCGCTGTTCACCCTCGGCCCGCTTCATATCAGCGGTACCAGGCGCTATCCGGAAAGCATCATCCGCAACGTCAATCCGTTGCACGTCGGTGAGGAATACAGTGCAGAACGGCTGCTCGAACTGCAGCGCGAGATACAGAGAACGCCCTACTTCAGCAATGTGGTGATCGACATCGACAAGGACCCGGCGCACGCGGAACAGACGCCGGTGAAGGTGCGCGTGACTGAATTCCCGACGCAGCAGATGCGCATCGGGATCGGTTATGCGACAGATACCGGCGCGCGCGTGGAAGGCCCCTATTCGCATTACAACGTCTTCAACCGCGCCTGGGTGCTGAATGCGCAGGCCAGGGTGGAACAGCGCCGCCAGCTCGGTGCGCTGGAGCTGGCGATGCCGCCCGACAGCTCCGCTCATGTCAACAGCGCGCATGCGTCGCTCGAACGCAGCACGCTCGAAGGCGTCGACCTGCGCAGCCAGCGGATCGGCCTGCGCCGCACGCGCAATACCGAGAAGCGCGACTTCGCCTACACGCTTGAGTATTACAACGACCAGTTGCGACAACTGAGCGGCGCGGCGCTGCCGCCCGACACGGTGGTGCTGCCGGGCGCCCACCACGCACTGGTGGCGGGGGTCGCATTGACCCGCCGCCAGGTCAACAATCTACGCTTCCCGCGGCGCGGCTATATCGCCTCTCTGGAGGTTGGCGCCGCGCTTCAAGGCGTGCTGACCGAGCAGACTTTCTTCCGCGCCTACAGCCAGGTGCGGCAATACTATCCGGCGGCCAAACGCGACGTTGTGATTTTGCGCGGTGAACTGGGCGCGGTCATTACCAAGGGCGGCAATGCGGAGGTGCCGGCCTCGCTGCTGTTTCGCGCCGGCGGTACGGACTCGGTGCGCGGCTACTCTTATCAGAGCATCGGCAACGAGCGCAACGGCATCGTTTATCCCACGCGCTATCTGGTCACCGGCGGCGTCGAGTACCAGCACTGGTTCCTGGAGAAATGGGGAGCGGCTGTCTTTTACGATGTCGGTACTGCCAGCGACCAGTGGAGCGGCAAGAAATTTTTTCATGCGCTAGGCATCGGCGCGCGCTACCGTAGTCCGATCGGGCCGATCAACGCCGATCTGGCATACGGTTTTCAGGGCGGCAATATCCGTCCGCATCTTTCGCTGGGCATCGTCTTCTGATGTGCGCCGCTTCCTCCTCTGGCCGCAACGCGGGCAACGCGCCGCCCGGCGCTCCACGACGCCGGATACGCCGTGCCGCGCTGATCCTGTCCGCCCTGATCGCACTGGCCGCCGCGCTGGTTTTCGGCCTGCTGAACAGCGAATGGGGAACGCAGGCGTTGTGGCAGCTCGCCACGCACGCGCTGCCGGGAAAACTGGCGGGCGAGGTGACGGGCGGCACGCTGGCCGATGGTCTGCAATTACGCAACGTGCTCTACCGCGATGCCGCCCGGCAGGTAAAGATCGACAGGCTGAACGCACGCTGGAGCTGGTCGCGCTCGCCGCTGGCGTTGACCGTCGACGCTCTGCGCATCGGCGAAATCGACCTCACGCTATTCCCCACGCCGCCGCAACCGCTCGCCCCTCCCCGGCAAATCGTCTTGCCGCTGGCAATCGACATGCGCAGCGCGGCATTGCAAAAGCTGCTCATCCGCCGCGACAACAGTACGACCGCGATTGGCGACATCCGGCTGCAAGTCCGCTCGGACGGCGTGCATCACATGCTCACCCTCGAACATGCGGACACGCCCTACGGCACGACGCACGCGCGATTGAACCTGGACGGCAAGCCGCCGTTTACTACCAGCGGTGCGGCGGACCTCAACGGCGCATGGCGCGGCGAACGTTACCGCCTTGAAATGAACCTGTCGGGCACGCTACTGGCGCCCGAGGTGCAACTGCAAGCATCCGGCGACCGGCTGTCCGGCAATGCACACATCGAAGCAACCCCTTTTGCCGCTGTTCCCTTGCGGCGCGCGCAGCTCAGGCTGCGCAAGCTGAACCCGCAAGCATTCGATGCAGCGGCTCCGCAGGCCGAACTCGACATCGACGCCGCCCTTACGCCAGTCAACGGCAATGCGCAGGCAGGAAAAGACGCCTCGCAGCTCGTGCTCGCCGGTCCCGTCTCGATCCGCAAT
>DASVLY010000117.1:0-1528 GCA_036384635.1 Noviherbaspirillum sp.
ACTGTTTGCAAACGGCTTTTAATGCTCCGGCCCTGGGTTAATGCTCATTTCCACCCGATCCCCAATGTGAAATTGTATGATTCCGCCTTCCTGCAAAAATTCGGGTGCATCGCTCACCGTCAAGACCGGCAACTTTTTCAATTCAGCAAGGGCGGCACGATGTTTCGCGGCATCCTTGTACCCGATATACACAATCTGGCACCGAGGCAATTCATTCAGGGTTTCCGCGCGAAGAATTTGAAATGCACGACCTTGTTCGAAGCGTCCTGTCAGGGTTTTATCGAGAATGTCACCCAAGGGATCATTGCCTGGAATGCAAATTCGCCAAGGAGAGCGATCATCGGCGAAAACATCGGCTGGCCAGCTCACATAACCGGCCGCCGCATTGATGAGCGCATAGGTCTGGTGCGCGGACTCCGGCGTGTCTGGCAGGAGTGTCTGGTCGCGCACATAATTGATGCCACCGGCCAAGTAAGCTCCACGGAGCTTGCCTTGCGTGAAGTTGTCGGATTGTTGAGAATTTGCGAACCCGGGACGAAGGACTCGGCATAGGAGGCAAATGCCGGGAGTTCAGGCGTCAGCTTGTAAAGCATGCCGTATTGCGGCGTCACCGCGCGCGGTGATTTTGGGTTGTACCTGGTTGGTCAGGTAATTGGTCAGCTGGCTTTCCGTCGTAGTCAGGCGTGCGCCTGCCAGCACCAGCAGGTGGTCGCCGGGGAAGCCCCAAGTCGTGCCGCCGTAGACGGACGGGAGTAGCCGGCGCGCAGGTTCCAGTGGCCGCTGGCCTTGTAATCCAGCCAGGCGCTCACCCCCTTGGTGTGGCTGCGGCGATAATCGGCGTAGGACATGCTGTTCCAGTTATCCGGCAAGCCGGGCATAACCACGCCCGACCGGTTGGGGGCGGAGGCAGTCGGCACAACACCGGCCTGAGTTTGGAATGAATATGACTCCTGCTGAAAAATCAAATCTCCCCCGGCAAAGCCCTGATCATTACTCAGGGCCTCAGCCGAACTTCCTTGCCGCATCCAGCGCCAGTCCGGCCCCGATGCTGCCGAAGCGGTCCCCTTCGACCTTGCGCGCCTGCGGTACCTCCGCTGCGATCCTTTCGCGCAGCAGCGGTACGCCGCTCGACCCGCCGGTGAAAAATACAGTGTCGACCGAGTCGGGGCCGATACCGGCGTCTCGCAGCAATCCGCACACGGTACCTTTCACCGCAGCGGCCAGATGATCGATCGCGTCATCGAAGCGGGTGCGGTCCAGCGCCAGTGTCTGTGACGGCGACAACCGGTCGAGCGCGAGTTCGGCGCTGTCGGCATCCGACAAGGCGATCTTTCCTTCTTCCACCCGCAATGCCAGCCAGTGTCCAGCCCGCTGCCGGATCAGGTGCAGCAAACGGCTGAGTTTGTCGCGCTCGACCGCATCCCGATGGATATCCTGCAATTCGCGCTCGGCCCGCTGTGTATAAGCCAGGTTGATGGTGTGCCAGGTCGCGAGATTGAAGTAATGGCTGGACGGCACCTCGCTATTG
>DASVLY010000118.1:0-1505 GCA_036384635.1 Noviherbaspirillum sp.
GTAGCCGAAGAAGATCAGCGACGGCTTGCCCTGCAGATTCTTCTCGGTAACGGTCTGGCCGGTCTGGTCGGTCAACTGGAACGGGCCGCCGATCGAGGCCGGCGCAGTCACGTTGCGCATGCCTCCAAGCAGCCACAACACGACGATGAGGCCGACGGCAAGACTGGCGGCAAACGCCGAGAACACCACCAGCGGTCGGGACGCACGATCGGTCATCCGGAATTCCTCATACCCTGTCGATCACGTGTGCGGGTTCCAACGCTGCCGATGACGGCAGTGCATGGCTGGAAGGAACCGCATCTGGGGGTTCTGATAGAACCAGCGGCGCCGGGCGGCAAGCGCCGGGGCCATGCCGCCGTTCACGTCATGCTGATCGCAGCAAATCCGGCGATTTCACGGAAAACGACCGCATGCAGCTCACGGCTGCCGCGTAGTCACCGATACGACGGGAGTTGCTTCAACGATACGCCGCCTGGGCGTTCATGTAGCAGGGACGGTACATGCTTGCGAGTTGCGCCCCGTGCAGGAAGATCATGTGCCGCGTCAGTCCGCCGCGGCGTGCGATCCAGCGCCGAATCGGCGTCGGATACATCGAGTACAGCATCGCCGTGGCCTCGCGGTTGGTCACGGCGCGGCCATGGGGGCCCATGTCCCACGCTGCGTGGAAACCGAGATTGGCGCGCGACGTGACGCAGATGCGATCATGCGGCACGGCGCCGAGCACGATAGTGCAGGCGGAGGCGCAGAGGCCATCGATCACCACCTGCTCTCCGGAACTGCGCAGCCCCTGAAAGCGATCCATGTAGGTTCCGATACGGCCGCCGCGATCTTCGGCGATGCGAACCGCTGCATGACTGGCCACGATATTCGCAAGCAGGACAACGACTGCGAACACCCCCGTTGCGATCTTCATGTCCTTGCCCCTGCCATCGAAATCCGCGACGAATCTGTTTGCCACGGCGCCGTTGTCACTTCGTTAGCGTCGTGCGAGTTGGGGATTTTGTCCAGCCGAAGATATTTTCTTCACATCGAATTCGAATGCAGTGTTGCAAGTCGGATGCAGTCGGCCATTGAACTGGTCATTGCACAAGCTGCGTCATGCACGGCCTGCGATGCAATGCATGTTGACCGCCTCCACTTCGACACGCTTCAATCATGGAACCTGGATCGGGGGATTGAGGAGTTGGGAATGGCGGAGCAGGCCGATGTGATCGTTGTCGGCGCCGGACTTGCCGGCCTGGTTGCAGCGACGGAACTTGCCGACGCCGGCAAGCGCGTCATCGTCGTTGAGCAGGAAGGCGAGCAAAGCCTCGGCGGTCAGGCGTTCTGGTCGTTCGGCGGCCTGTTCCTGGTCGACTCTCCCGAACAACGCCGGCTCGGCATCAAGGACAGCCACGACCTTGCATGGCAAGACTGGCAGGGGTCGGCCGGTTTCGATCGCGCCGAGGATCACTGGCCGCAACGCTGGGCGGAAGCCTATGTCGCGTTCGCTGCGGGCGAGAAGC
>DASVLY010000119.1:0-3273 GCA_036384635.1 Noviherbaspirillum sp.
ACGCATATTCAGCAAAGCGGAACTCGAATTTTATCTGGGCACGCCGATTACACAGCAGCACTACGACGCGTACTTCAATGAGGTACTTGATCGTCAGGCCGCGATGTTCATGAATAGAGAAGCAGCATCGGAAGCCAAAGAGACCCAGAAGGTCAAGAAAAATTCCGGAAAATTACCTTCGATGCACTCTGTTGAATTCGCGACTACAACATATTCAGAGAGCATTTATCAGGTTCCCTCACTGCTTGAAAAACTCGAAGAATTCCGCAGGAATCCGCATTGGACACCGGACGTAGAGGAAGGAATCAATCGTCTATGCACGGAAAACAGAATACCGATTGGCATGGGCCTTCATATGATTCAGGTGGTAGGACGTCACCATGAATTCAATATCGATAACAGCGCATCCATGGGGCTGCGTGCAGATCAGGAAGATGACATGGGACGCCCACTTCGAGACGGAAAGGGTGTTTACCATCCAAGCAGGATGGAGGAATTAAAGTCGCTACTCCGTAAGGCCGGCCAGTTTCTGTCCTACCTCCCTACAAAGGGAGTGACTATTTCCAGCATGTTTAACCAATCTGGATGTCCAACCAACTCATGTAAGACTATTGAAAGTAATGATCCGAAGTTTCTTCACAAGCTTGAAGACATCCTCCGCACTATTGAAGCGGTAGGAGGCAATACACCATTGAATCAGGCAGCACAGAATGTCTATGCGCGGGCAAATAACCGCGCTGAAATAACGAATACGATATTTTTCACCGATGGAGAACCCACCGACAATTCTCCGTCTTTCGACAGATCGCATCGCGCACCGCACAATTCGATTGTCAGTCGCCAGCCGATACGCGAATTTATAAAACTTCTGACTAACCGGGATCCGGAAAAAATTCCGGTCACCATTGCACAGACGACCAATAATCCCAAAGCAATTGCCTGGACCAATCTCTGCGACAGCGTGTGCAAAAATGTGAATGCGATAGACGATAAGGACAATGAAATCCGGGAGGTACGGGCGCATCATGGTAAAAGCTTCCCATATGACGACAATATTTATGCCATGTCGCTGCTGCTTGGCAGTGACAATAAATTGTTTGACGGGTTGGACGAAGATGGAATATTCAAAAAAGTCGCATTGGAAACCTTATATGGACGGCCAATGAGCGATAAGGAATACGACATTTATTATGATGAGGCATATGCTTTGCAATGCGCGCCAGGCACCGAAGAACTGAAGTCGAACCCTGTTTCTGAATACAAAGATGGGTTGAACAAGGCTTCTTACTCACAAGCAGGGAGGCCGGAATCGTCCTCCGGTGGTTTCCTGCATAAGCTTGGAATAGGGAAGTCCTCGAAACACTCTGAGAGAGAGGCTTATTCCCTCCCCAGGAATGTCGGGGAGGGAAGCGGGAGCAGTACCGCCGCAAGTCAGGAAGGCACTTCAGCAAAACCGAAAAAAACCTTGATGCGCTTGAATGCGAATTTAGATATAAATCGTTTTGAGGAAGATGATGAGTCGCAATAATAAGTTTGCCAGGGAGCCGATGAAACCAATGTGCTCTTTGGTTAACTAACCAAATCCCCACCGGCTAAAAAAGCCGGTGGGCTTGGGATACAACGTCAGGCCCATCCTCCATCCACGATGTACTCCTGCGCACTGCACATCGCCGCATCATCCGACGCCAGGAACAACACCATGCGCGCCACATGCCACGGCATCACCCTGCCCTTCAAGCATTGGCTGCGGTCGATCTGCTTCTCGGCTTCCTCGTCGACCCACAATGTGAGCTGGCGCTCGGTCATTACCCATCCCGGCGTCACCGTGTTGACACGGATATTGTATTGGCCAAGATCGCGCGCCAACCCGCGTGTCAGTCCGCTGACCGCCGCCTTGGTCGCGGTATAGACCGGATAGCCGCCATTGGCTATATGCCAACTGGTCGAGCCGATGTTGATGATGGAGCCGCCGCCACGCCGCTTCATGCCTTCGACCACGGCCTGGCAGGTGAAAAACATCGGGCGCTGGTTGATCGCGATCCGGTCGTCCCAGTAATCGACCGTCACGTCTTCGATCTTGTGGCGCTGGTCGTTGCCCGCGTTATTGACCAGCACATCGAAGTCGCCGATATCGGCGGCGATGGTGCGCATCACTTCTTGCAGTGCAGGAATGTCGCGGATATCGCATTTGCGAAACACCGGTTTCGGATACCCTTCCACCGCCAGCTTTTCACACAAGTTCAAGCTTGCTTCGGCTGCGATATCGATGAACGCCACTTGCGCATGCTGCTGCGCGAACGCGGTCACGATGCTTTCGCCAATGCCGGAACCGCCCCCCGTCACAAACACGCGCTTATCCTTGATACTGGGAAAACTTGCCAATTCGCCTAGTGCCACCATGATCTTTCTCCTGAACTTTCGATCCATTGACCAATCAATGTTGATGCTTGGAGATCGCTATGACCATCGAAATTCCCAAACGCCGCAGCCGCGCATGGTTCGAGAAACAGGATCGTGACGGCTTCGTGCATCGCAGCTGGACCCAAAAGCCCGGCTATCCGCCCGACATGTTCGACGGACGCCCGGTCATCGGCATCTGCAATACATGGTCCGAATTAACACCATGCAACAGTCACTTTCGCGAACTCGCGGAATTCGTGAAACGCGGTGTGCTTGAAGAGGGAGGTTTTCCCCTGGAGTTTCCAGTGATGTCGCTCGGCGAAACGCAGTTGCGGCCGACCGCGATGCTGTTTCGCAATCTTGCCAGCATGGATGTCGAGGAATCGATACGCGGCAATCCGGTCGACGGCGTGGTGCTGCTGATGGGTTGCGACAAGACCACGCCGGCCTTGTTGATGGGCGCTGCCAGTTGCAACCTGCCGACCATCGGCATCTCGGGCGGCCCCATGTTGAACGGTAAATTTCGTGGCAAGGACCTTGGGTCCGGCACCGGTGTATGGATGATGTCGGAGATGGTGCGCGCCGACGTGATGAGCCAGCAGGAATTCACCGAGGCCGAAGCCTGCATGAACCGCTCCGCCGGCCACTGTATGACGATGGGCACCGCATCCACAATGGCCAGCGTTGTCGAAGCGCTCGGCATGTCCCTGCCGGGCAATGCCGCCATCCCCGCGCCTGACACGCGCCGCAACCGTCTTGCACAACTGAGCGGACGGCGCATCGTGCAAATGGTGGAAGAAAATCTGACGATGGACAAAATCGTCACGCGCCAAGCGCTCGAAAACGCGATCCGCGTTACGGCCGCCATCGGCG
>DASVLY010000120.1:0-7541 GCA_036384635.1 Noviherbaspirillum sp.
CACTTATGACTCGCTTGACAGGCTGATTGCGGATGTGCGTGCCTGGGGGGGCAATCCCCTTGCAACCAGGCGCCGCGGGATGCTCGGCCGCCGCTCCTGGCGATTGGTGGCAGACGCATTGGAGCAACAGCGCCGCGCAGACGGAAAGATTTCGCTCAGCTTCGAAGTCGTATATGGGCATGCTTTCCGTCCTGAACCGAAGATGACTTCTAAGGGTGAAGCGATTATTCGTTTCGATTTGCGGAAAAAATGACCCAGGTCAATGTATTTTGGCAACTTTTACGCTTGCTTGATAAGGGCGCGCGTTCAGACTTATACTTCCGAGGTTTTTGCCGTGCAATCCAAGCTGGATCCGTATTTTATGCGCGTCGAGCCGCTTGTTCGAGATAGGCTGTTTTGGGATGAAAACACGCGAGTCTGCGCAGGAGTTGAAGAGCGCGCTGGCGTTTGAAAGATAAACGGAATTCCAATTTAGGCATTTGAGGAAACTATGAAACTTGCGAAGCGCCTTCAATCGTTGATGTTCGGTGCGCCGCTCCTGGCGGCCGGTGTGCCGTCATGGGCGGTGGTTGACAGCCAGGGTGGCCCGGCTGTGCACGAGCTGAATTTTCAACCGCCGGTCACGAAAATCGCCGAGCAAATCTATGATCTGCATACCATGATGCTGATCATCTGCCTGGCGATCTTCATCGCAGTTTTCGGCGTGATGTTTTACTCGATCCTCAAGCACCGCAAGTCGGTGGGCCACAGACCCGCCACTTTCCACGAAAGCACTGCAGTTGAAATCGCCTGGACCATTGTGCCTTTTCTGATTGTTATCGGTATGGCATTGCCGGCGACCAAAACCGTGGTTGCAATGAAGGACACATCCAATGCAGACCTCACCATCAAGATTACCGGCATGCAATGGAAATGGGGGTACGACTACCTGAAGGGCGAAGGCGAGGGCATTTCCTTCCTGTCCGCTTTGTCCACACCGCGCGAGCAAGTGGTTGATGCCACCAAGGTCAAGAACGACAACTACCTGATCGAAGTCGACAATCCGGTCGTGGTTCCGGTTGGTAAAAAAGTTCGCCTGGTGACCACTGCAAACGACGTCATCCACTCCTGGACGATTCCCGCGTTCGGCGTCAAGCAGGATGCGATCCCGGGCCTCGTCCGCGATACCTGGTTCAAGGCAGAGAAGATCGGCACTTATCGCGGTAACTGCGTCGAGCTGTGCGGCAAGGAACACGCATTCATGCCTATCGTCGTCAATGTCGTGAGCGAAGAGGATTACAAGAAGTGGGTTGATGGCAAGAAAAAGGAAATGGCTGCTCAGGCCGATGATCCGAACAAGACCTGGACCATCGATGAACTGAAACAGCGTGGCGAAAAAGTTTATGCCGCCAACTGCGTCGCTTGCCATCAAGCGAATGGCAAGGGCGTTCCCGGTGCCTTCCCGGCGCTGGACGGCTCTGCGATTGTGAACGGTCCGAAAGGCGCGCAAATCGACCGCGTCCTGAATGGCAAAGGCGGCATGCCGCCATGGAAAGGCGTGTTGTCGGATACCGACATCGCTGCCGTGATTACTTACACTCGCAATTCCTGGTCCAACAAGGCTCAGGAAAACATTGTTCAACCGGCTGAAGTGTTGGCTGCGCGCAAGTAATTGAATCTAGGAGATTGAGATGAGCACCACCGTAGTCGATCACGCCCACGATCACTCTCACGACCACGCGCACGATCATCCGCACGGCTGGCGGCGCTGGTTGTTTGCCACCAACCATAAGGACATTGGTACGCTGTACCTGTGGTTCTCTTTTATCATGCTGCTGTCCGGCGGCGTGCTGGCGCTGATGATCCGCGCCGAGCTGTTTCAGCCTGGCCTGCAGTTGTTCCAGCCGGAATTCTTCAACCAACTGACCACGATGCACGGTTTGGTCATGGTGTTCGGCGCGATCATGCCGGCCTTCGTCGGTTTTGCCAACTGGATGATCCCGCTGCAGATCGGCGCGTCCGACATGGCATTCGCCCGCATGAACAATTTCTCGTTCTGGCTGCTGCCGCCTGCGGCATTGCTGCTGGCCGGTTCGTTCCTCGTCCCGGGCGGCGCCACCGCTGCTGGCTGGACGCTGTACGCGCCGCTGTCGACGCAGATGGGCATCGGCATGGACATGGGTATTTTTGCGATGCACATCATGGGCGCGTCGTCGATCATGGGTTCGATCAACATCATCACCACCATCCTGAACATGCGCGCTCCCGGCATGACGCTGATGAAGATGCCGATGTTCTGCTGGACCTGGCTGATCACCGCCTACCTGCTGATTGCGGTGATGCCGGTGCTGGCCGGCGCGATCACGATGACGCTGACTGACCGTCATTTCGGCACCTCGTTTTTCAACGCCGCCGGCGGCGGTGATCCGGTGATGTACCAGCACATCTTCTGGTTCTTCGGCCACCCCGAGGTGTACATCATGATTTTGCCGGCGTTTGGCATCGTCTCGCAGATCATCCCGGCGTTCGCACGAAAGCCACTGTTCGGCTATGCATCGATGGTGTACGCAACCTCGTCGATCGCGATCCTGTCGTTCATCGTCTGGGCGCACCACATGTTTACCACCGGCATGCCGGTGACCGGTCAGTTGTTCTTCATGTATGCAACCATGCTGATCGCGGTGCCCACCGGCGTGAAAGTGTTCAACTGGATCGCGACGATGTGGAAAGGCTCGATGACCTTCGAGACACCGATGCTGTTTGCGGTCGGCTTCATCTTCGTGTTTACGATGGGCGGCTTCACCGGTCTGATCCTGGCTGTGACCCCGATCGATATCCAGATGCAGGATACCTATTACGTGGTCGCGCACTTCCACTACGTGCTGGTGGCAGGTTCGCTGTTTGCGCTGTTCGCAGGTTTCTACTACTGGGGACCGAAGTGGACCGGCTTCATGTACAACGAAGCGCGCGGCAAGTTCCACTTCTGGGCATCGATCATTACCTTCAATATCACCTTCTTCCCGATGCACTTCCTGGGCCTGGCCGGCATGCCGCGTCGTTATGCCGATTACCCTGCGCAGTTTACCGATTTCAACATGGTCGCTACCATCGGCGCATTCGGTTTCGGCCTGTCACAAGTGTATTTCCTGTTCGCAGTGGTACTGCCTTCGATCAAGGGCGGCAAGAAGGCGGCCGACAAGCCGTGGGATGGTGCAGAAGGCCTGGAATGGACTGTGCCGAGCCCGGCGCCTTTCCATACCTTTGAAGTGCCGCCGACCGTGAAGTAATCGATGGCGGGTGCAAGCCCGCCTGAAAGTTCTTTATGCCTGACCAAAAGAAGCCGGATAATCTGAAAACTGCGTTGATCCTGTTGTCGGTTGCACTGATGTTTTTCATCGGCATTTTCGTCAAGCGGATCTGGTTCAACTGAGATGGAAACGCCGAATCGGGGAAACACTGGCGATGCGCGCAAGCTGAATGTGCAGATGCTCGGCAAGCTGGTTGTTGTGGCGGTAATGATGTTCGGTTTCGGCTATGCGCTGGTACCGATGTACAAAAAAATTTGCGAACTGACCGGTGTGAATATCCTGACGCCGAAAGACGTTACGGCAGAGCGCGCCAATAATACGCAAATTGATCGGACTCGCACCATTACAATCGAGTTTGATGCAAATGCGCATGGGCCATGGCGTTTTCGCCCGACAGTGGCCAGCATGCAGGTGCATCCGGGGGAAATGGCGCAGGTGGTGTATGAGGTGGTGAATACGCAGGCGCGCAGCATCGATGCGCAAGCGATTCCGAGTTACGCGCCGCAGCAGGCAGCGGTCCACTTCAAGAAGGTGGAATGTTTTTGCTTCAAGCAGCAAACGCTCGGCCCCAATCAGGCCAAGCAGATGCCGGTGATGTTTTATATCGATCCGGCATTGCCGAAAGACGTAAAGACGATTACCTTGTCGTATACGTTTTTCGAAGTTGCCGGGACGGGCAAGAAGGCGAGCTGAAGCGTGGATGATTTGAAGAAGGCTGTACAGCGCAAGGCGTCTTTCAGCGCGACGATGAAAGCAGTATTCTGGTCGTTTTTGGGCATCAGGAAGAAAAGCGACTACGAGAAGGATGCGCAGCAACTCAATCCCGTGCATGTGATTATTGCCGGATTGATAGGGGCTTTGATTTTTATCGCAACGCTGATCATGATCGTGAAAAGCGTCGTCGGAAAGTGACGGTTTAACTGTATTGGGGGAGATGGAGATGAGTTCCAAACAAGGTGGCGCGCCTTACTACTTCGTGCCGGGCCCGTCTAAATGGCCGGTGCTTGCGGGTGCATCACTGCTTGTGACGATGATTGGCGCGGCTGCATGGGTCAACGGTGTGAATTGGGGATCGGTCGTCAATATCGCCGGCGTTCTGGCGCTGTTGGTCGTGTTGTACAACTGGTTCGGCGATGCGATTTCCGAGTCCGAAAGGGGGCTGTACAGCAACCGCATCGATGTCTCCTACCGCTGGAGCATGAGCTGGTTTATTTTCTCTGAAGTCATGTTCTTCGCCGGCTTTTTCGGCGCACTGTTCTACGCACGCGCGATTACCCTGCCGGACCTGGGCAGTCTCGATTACAAAATCCTGTGGCCGGATTTCTCTGCCCAATGGGGTAATACTCCGGGCGGCACGGTTGAGCCGTTCACCAAGATGGGCCCGTTCCCGATCCCGACCATCAATACCGCGCTGCTATTGACCTCGGGCGTGACGCTGACGATCGCACACCATGCGCTGCGAGCAGGTCAGCGCGGCAAGACTGCCTTCTGGCTGTTTGCAACGATCGTGCTGGGAGCTGTCTTTATGGGTTTCCAGGCCTACGAGTACTCGCACGCATACCATGAATTGAACCTGAAGCTGTCTTCCGGCATCTATGGTTCTACTTTCTTCATGTTGACCGGTTTCCACGGCTTCCACGTGACGATGGGCGCGATCATGCTGACCGTCGTGCTGCTTCGTGTGCTGAAGGGACACTTCACACCGGAACACCATTTCGCGTTTGAAGGCGCCGCCTGGTACTGGCACTTTGTTGATGTGGTGTGGCTCGGCTTGTACGTGGTTGTGTATTGGATCTAATACGCGAGCCACAAATAAAAAGCCGCACTGAGGTGCGGCTTTTTTACTGGCAAGACTGCTTTTAGCGTATCCCGGTAGGCTGTATCCACCCCATATAGTTGGCGATCAGGATCAGCACGAACAGCGCAATCGAGAAGCCGACGCGAAACGCGAGTGCTTTTACCGTGCGGTTGCTTTTGCCCTTGTCTTTCATCAGGAACACCAGCGCTGAGCCAAGGCTGGCAAGAATAAGGACAAAGGCAAGGGCAACGAAGATTTTCATGATCGGTATGCAGCCTTCGCGTGGGTTCGCGCAGGAGAGCTGCAGGATGGTATTGAATAGAGTGACATTGTAATGCGACTCATGTTCCGCTTTCGATGGGTGCCTTTTGTCCTTGCCGCAGTGGCGGTTGCACTCGGGGTTGCGCTCGCGCAGTGGCAGACACGGCGCGCATTGGAGAAGGAGGCCGTTGAGGCAAGGATGTCGGCACAACAGGCGGCAGCGCCGCTTGACTTGAATTCAGCATTGCCTCGCATCGATGAAGCCGAATTCCGGCGCGCGGTGGTCAAAGGGGAATTTGTCCGTGACTGGCCGGTGTATCTGGATAACCGGCCGTATCAAGGCAATGCCGGTTTTTACCTATTGATGCCGTTCAGGATCGCCGGTTCAGATCAGCATGTGCTGGTGGCGCGCGGCTGGATCAAGCGTGATATGTCCGATCGCACCCGCTTGCCGCCAATTGCAACGCCATCAGGCATCGTGCAAATCGAAGGTGTGATACGGCGGCATCCCGGCCATGTATTGGAGCTTGGACACGCCGAACCGCTGCATCCGGGCGCGATTGTGCAAAACCTGGATGTGCAGGAATTTGCGCAGGCGAGCAAACTGAACGCCGCGCCTTTGCTGATTGAGCAAGTAAGCGATACGCAGGATGGCTTGGTGCGCGACTGGCTGCGGCCTTCGGCTGGCGTGGAGAGACATCGCGCCTACGCATTCCAGTGGTACGCACTGGCTGCGACTGCATTGTTATTTTTCATTGTGACAGGATTTCGACGTGGAACGAAGTAAGCAGCAAGAGTACGGACGATGGAAGCTGTTTGCAGTGCTCGCGATTTGCGCAGCGCCGGTGATCGCTTCCTATTTCACCTACTATGTGATCAAACCGCAAAGCCGCACTAATTATGGGGCGTTGATCGATCCGCGCGCCTATCCGATCCCCGCTACCTTGGGCACAGTGACGTTCGACGGCAAACCCGTTTCCTTGGAAGCCTATAAAGGCAAATGGATCATGCTGACGGTCGACGGCGCCGATTGTGCCGACGTCTGCCGGAAGAAGTTGTACTACATGCGGCAATTGCGGCTGGCGCAGGGCAAGGACATGGAGCGCATCGAGCGCGTCTGGCTGGTTACCGATGATAAGCCGGTCGAAACGCTGCTCATGCGCGAATACGATGGCATGCACATGCTGCGTGCGAAAGCTGACGCAATCACCGCCTGGCTACCGGTCGATTCCGGCACGGTAGCGTCCGACCACATTTATATGATCGACCCGCTCGGCAACCTGATGATGCGTTTTCCGAAAGATGCCGATCCAAACAAGATCAAGAAGGATATTGTGAAACTGCTTAAGGCGTCACGGATAGGATAATGCTGGTTCAACTTGCAATTACCGCCATGCTGGTGGCGCTGTTGCCGCTGTCGACAGTTTGGGTTTCCAGCGACACCAACAAGTACCGCAAACTGGTGTGGGTGACCTTGTTTCTGACCTTCGACCTGATCATGTTCGGTGCCTTTACCCGCCTGACCGACTCCGGCCTTGGCTGTCCGGACTGGCCCGGCTGCTACGGCCACGCGAATCCGTTGCAGGCGCATCAACATATCAGCGCCGCCGAGGCCGCGATGCCGGCCGGGCCGGTAACCGTCATGAAAGCATGGATCGAAATGGTCCATCGCTATCTCGCCATGAGCGTCGGCATATTGATCGTCGCGATGACAGTGATTGCATGGCGCTCCTGGTTCAAATTCAGGCGGCGGGATGATCGCTTTTCTCCGGTGCTGCCGACCGTGCTGTTTGCGTTCGTCTGCCTGCAAGGTGCGTTCGGCGCATGGACCGTCACGATGAAACTGCAGCCTGTCATCGTCACTACCCACTTGCTGCTCGGATTAGCGCTGCTTGCAATGCTCACTTGGCTGAGTGCGCGCCAGAGCAAGCATGCTGCGGTGGCATATGCCGCGCTCAACTTGCGCACGCCGGCAACAATCGCGCTGATGGTTCTTGTGCTGCAAATTGCATTAGGCGGCTGGGTCAGCACTAATTACGCAGCGCTGGCTTGTACCGACTTCCCGCTGTGCCATGGCACGCTGATGCCAGAGATGGATTTCGGCAACGGTTTTACGCTATGGAGGCACTTGGGCATGACCTCCAGCGGTGAATACCTGCCGTTTCCCGCATTGACTGCGATTCACTGGACGCATC
>DASVLY010000121.1:0-5346 GCA_036384635.1 Noviherbaspirillum sp.
ATTTCAGTCATGCAACTGCCGTTCGAGATACAGGGCCATACCTTATATGTCGGCACTTCGATCGGCGCTGCGATCTTCCCCGAGCATGGGGACAGTGAAGTCAAACTGCTCGCACACGCCGATACCGCTATGTATCGCGCGAAAGAAACCGGCAAAGCGCGCTGCATTGTCTATAACCATCACAAATTCACGCAGCCGATGCATGACGTATCGCTGGAAGCGGCGATGTTCCAGGCGGTGCGCGACGGCGAATTTCTCATGCACTACCAGCCTATTGTCGATGCGCGCAGCCGCCGGATCATGGGCTTTGAAGCGCTGATGCGCTGGATGCGGCCGGGCGAAGGGTTGGTGCCGCCGACGCAGTTCATTCCGATGGCGGAGGGTAACGGACTGATCAACCTGCTTGGCGCGTGGGCATTGAAAGCCGCCTGCATGCAGATCAAGCGCTTTGAGGAGGCGGCAGGCAGACCGCTCTATGTGTCGGTCAACGTCAGCCCGCGCCAGTTCAGGAACGACCAGTTTCTTGACATCGTTGATGAAGCGATTGCGCTGTCCGGATTGCAGGGACAGCATCTGCTGCTGGAAATCACCGAAGGGATACTGATGTCCGATCCCGAGCATGCCGAGTCCTTGCTGACCGCACTGGTCGCGCGCAATGTACGTATCGCGATCGACGATTTCGGCACCGGCTATTCGTCGCTTGCCTACCTGAAGCGCTTTCCCATCGAGACGCTGAAGATAGACCGGGCTTTCATCAAGGACTTGCCTGCCTCGGTCAAGGATATTGCGATCTGCAACGTGGTGCTCAGCCTGGCGAACCATCTGAATCTGAGCACGGTGGCTGAAGGTGTGGAGAACGAGGAGCAGATGCAGTTTCTTGCCGCGCATGGCTGCTCGCTGGTTCAGGGGTTCCTTACCGGGCGCCCTCTGCTGCCCGAGGAGGTGATCGAGCTGCTGAAGGCGGAGGCTCCTGTGTCATTGCAGCCTGCAATTCAGCCTGCAATTGCGAAATGAGCCGCATATGAGTATCGTGCGAGCAAAGGAAACGTCCACCTCCGGCAAGACGATGACATTGCTGTGGTCGCGCGTGCGTCAACGCGGCGATCTGCCTGCTTTTTCCAGAGTGGTGAATGCGATCGTCGGCGCAATGCACAGCGATGATGATCGCGAATTCAACATGACCAGGACCGTGCTCCAGGATCCGGCGCTGACGCAAAAGGTGCTGCGCCTGGCCAACAGTGCGATGTATGCAATGTTCGAGCAAGGCATCAATACCGTGTCAAAGGCGGTGATCGTGCTGGGGACACAGGCCATTGGCCATCTGGCGCTGGGACTGAAGTTGATCGACGGGCTGCAGGCGGTCTCGTCCGATTCCGCGCCGGCCCGGGGCGAGTTGGAAAAGGCCGTGCTGGCTGGCCATATCGCGCGTCAGCTTGTTTCGTCGATCAGCACGCGCGATGCCGAAGAAGCGGTTGTCTGCTCGATTCTGCATACGCTCGGCCGCATGATGGCGACGTTTTACCTGTCCGACTTGTGGCAGCAGGTGCAAGCGTGCTGTGCGGAGCGCGGCATCGGCGAAGATCAGGCCGTGCGCGATATTCTGGGCCTCGGCCTCGATGAAATCGGACGTCAGGTAGCGCAGCAATGGGGGCTGCCATTCAGTCTGATCAGCACCATGCACGATGTGGCACCGCGCAAGACGACGGAACCTCTCGATCATCAAGACTGGCTGGCAGCGATATCGACGTTGTCTGCGCATTGCGCGACAGCGTTGCGCGCGGATGATGATGTGTGCAACAAGGCGTTAGCTGCGCTCGCCCGCGACTATGCGGGCATGCTCGGCCTGGAGGCGGCGCAGATGCTGCGCGCGGTGGACGCTGCGCAAACCACCGCTGCCGACGAACATGCCGATGTGGTGCGTCCGCTCAAACGTGTGATCAACATCGAAGAAAGCGTGCTTGAGCCGCTGGCCGGCAAGCCGGCGGACGCAGCGCAGATCCTCGCGCGCGGCATGGCCGACATGCGCGGTGCAGCATCCACCGCAAGCATCGGCCAACTCATGACGATGGCGCTGGAAACCGTGTATCAGGGCTTTGGTTTCAGCCGTGCGATTGCCTTCCTGCGCAATCCGGAACAGGGGCAATATGCTGCTCGCATGTGGTTCGGTGAAGGCGTGGAGGAGATCGCGCCGCGGCTGGCGTTTGCCGATGCCTATCAACCTGATGTATTTCATGCGGCGCTCGCTGCCGACAAGATAATTTTTGTCGAATATGCGCTTGATGCCGCATTCGTCAACAGGGTGCCACGCTGGTGGCGCGAAGCGCTGCCAATGGTGCGCAGCTTCATGGTGTTGCCGGTGACCGTCGAGCGGCAGGCGGTGGGTTTTATCTACGGCGACTGGGACCTTGCCAAGCCGGAAGCGAAAATCGAACAAGCCGAGGTGCTGCTGCTGAATGAGTTGCGCATGCTGGTGGCACGAGTGGTCGAGCAGCGCCGCCCGATGGAGGCATCCTGGTCAGGGCGGACCTCGTAGGTTTTCTTCCTCCGGCTCAGTAAATTTCCCTGTTGCCTGACCTTCTTGCGTCTTTTGATATTCGGCAATATCTGAAAATAAAAGCGGAAATATGTGCCTTCCATATCTGGCGAAATAGGCAATTCGCTGGTAAATTTGTTGCCTTTTGTTTAATGCAAGAGTGGCAAATGAGCAAGGAAGAGACGATCTTGGTTGCCGCCATCGTGTTTGGTGGCCTGCTGCTGTGGCTGTTCATCCATCGTGAAAGGCCATTGCGGTTTCGAGCGAAGGCGGCGTTGACTGGGGTTGAGAGGGAGTTTTTCTTTCGCTTGCGCGATGCGTTGCCGTCCTGTCAGGTGTGTCCGCAGCTCGCGGTATCGGCCTTGATCGAGCCAGCCGGGATTGGGGCGGCGCGTCAGCGGGCGCTCGAATGTATTGCCGGGCAAAGAGTGGGTTATGCGGTATTTGACGGAGATATGCAGCTTATTGCGGTCGTTGAGTTGGATCACCACTCACGAACCACGCGTCGTGATGCCACCCGCGACCAGTATTTCTCAAGCGCCGGCATCCGCACGGTGCGTTTCAAGGCAAAGTGCCTGCTGTCCGAGTTGAACATTCGCAAGCATATTTTTGCCAGGGCGGAGCCTGGCGGTCGCTCTCACTACGATTACGACAAGGGCGAACGTGAGGCGGGGATCGAATTCAAGCCGACCATAACCTCGTGACGCAGTACAGTTCAGTTAGCACCCATCTCTGACAGTCGCCGGAGGTTGTTTTTCACGTCGGACGTTTCAACGATAATCGTGGCTCTTCGTGTAAAAATGCATGCGTTATGGCCCGCCTCCCGCGACTCGTCGTTCCTCATCAACCCCATTATGTGATTCAGGGCGGTATCGACCGTCAGCCGATTTTTCGCGACACCGCCGATTACGACAGTTTCCTGCGTTGGCTGCGCGAAGCGGCCAGGCAATTCAAGGTGGCGATTCATGCATATGTATTGCTGCCGAATCAGTTGCAGCTACTGGCGTCGCCCAGCGACGAAATCGGCTTGTCGCGCATGATGCAATGGGTAGGGCGCCACTATGTGCCGTACTTTAATGCCCGATACCAACGCACCGGCACTCTGTGGAACGGACGCTACAAGGCGACCGTGATCGAGTCCGAACCGTATTTTCTGGTTTGCAGCCAATATATCGAGCTCAATCCGGTGCGTGCCGGCTTTTGTGCGGAGCCGGGGGCCTATCCCTGGTCGAGTTTTTCCCATCACACCGGCGCAAAACCGGACCCGCTGATTACCGATCATCCGCTGTATTGGGCGCTCGGCAATACGCCTTTTGACCGCGAGGCGGCCTATCGCGCACGCATGGAGCTTGGGCTGGGCTCCGGCGAAGTGGCGGTGCTGGACGAGGCGACCATGAAAGGGTGGCCGCTTGGTTCCGAAAAATTCAAAAATGCGCTGGCCAAGCAAGTCAATCGCCGCGTTGCTCCCGCAAAACGGGGGAGGCCGTCCAAATCCAAGCCGACGCCTTCGGTTGTATCGTAAATCTTCGCAATTGATTCCATAAGCAAAAACGCCAGTCCGGCCGGTTTGCTTGATATTGCTCTGTCCCTATTTAATATTGGCGTTTATTTGACTCAATTTTAATTTGTCTCTGACCCTAATTATTTGGATTGATCTATCTGTTGCGCTGCACTATTCTTCAAGTTCGATACAACAAAGTAGCGGAGAACGCTTATGCACGCGCAAGGTTTATACGATCCCTCCAATGAGCACGATGCTTGTGGCGTCGGTTTCATCGCCCATATCAAAGGCAGGAAGAGCCATTCGATTGTCGAGCAAGGTTTGTTGATCCTGAAAAACCTCGATCACCGGGGCGCAGTCGGTGCCGACAAACTGATGGGCGACGGTGCGGGCATCCTGATCCAGATCCCGGATCAGTATTTCCGCGAAGAGATGGCCAGGCAGGGCGTGATGCTGCCGCCGCCAGGCGAGTATGGGGTTGGCATGGTGTTCCTGCCGAAGGAGCATGCATCCCGGATCGCGTGCGAACAGGAAATCGAGCGTGCAGTGCTGGCCGAAGGCCAGGTAGTGCTCGGCTGGCGTGAAGTGCCGGTCGACCGCGACATGCCGATGTCGCCCACCGTGCGCGCGAAAGAACCGGTGATCCGCCAGATCTTCATCGGCCGCGGACCGGACATCATGGTTACCGATGCGCTTGAGCGCAAGCTGTATGTGATCCGCAAGTCTTCCGGCCACGCGATTCAGGCGCTGAACCTGTTGCATGGCAAGGAATTTTTCGTGCCGTCGATGTCCGCGCGCACCATTGTGTACAAGGGCTTGCTGCTGGCCGATCAGGTCGGCGTCTACTACAAGGACCTGCAGGATCCGCGCTGCGTGTCCGCACTCGCACTGGTGCATCAGCGCTTCTCCACCAACACTTTCCCGGAATGGCCGCTCGCACACCCATACCGTCTGATCGCGCACAACGGCGAAATCAACACGGTGAAAGGCAACTTCAACTGGATACGCGCGCGTGAAGGCGTGATGAAGTCCGCCGTGCTGGGCGACGACCTGAAGAAGCTGTTTCCGCTGATTTATGAAGGCCAGTCCGATACCGCCTGTTTCGACAACGCGCTCGAACTCCTGGTCATGGCCGGCTATCCGGTCGCACAGGCAATGATGATGATGATTCCCGAAGCGTGGGAAAACCATACGCTGATGGATGACAACCGCCGCGCCTTCTATGAATACCACGCCGCGATGATGGAGCCGTGGGACGGCCCGGCCGCGATGGCATTCACCGACGGCCGTCATATCGGCGGCACTCTTGACC
>DASVLY010000122.1:0-3509 GCA_036384635.1 Noviherbaspirillum sp.
CCGGATACCTCCATGCAAATGCTCTACGGATTTCTGGCCGCTGCTGTCGCGATCATGCACTTCGCGTTCGTTGTGTTCTCGATGTTCGGCGGCATACTGACATTACGATATCCCAAGATGCTTTGGCTGCATCTGCCAGCACTCTTGTGGGGTGTGGCCGTGCAGTGGGCGGACTGGATTTGTCCATTGACGCCATTGGAGAATTATTTCCGGCTGCGCAGCGGAGGAGCTGGTTTCGAGGGTGGATTCGTCGAGCACTGGGTCTCGAAAATTCTGTATCCTCAGGATCTCACTCTGGAGCTGCGATATGTGCTGGGCCTGGTGCTGATCCTGCTGAACGCCGCCGTATATGCCTATGTCTTTTTGATGCGTGGAAAAGGCAGGTTTCAATAACTGCGCCTCGCATCACCAGCCAACCGCCACCGCCATCGCCGCCGTTTCCCATGACCGGCGAGAGTACGAGAGTACAATACGCGGATGGACCTTACCCTCCCTGAACTTGAGCAAGCGATCAATTACTGGCGCTCGCTTCGCCCGTCGCAGGGCGAGGAGCGCGCATTGTCGCCCGAGGTAAATACGCTGGCGACGGTGTACGCGATGATGATTTTCAACAAGGCCAAGGCCGTTCCGTTCGAATCCCTCGATCCCGCCGCACAGCAATTGCTCCATTCCTGGCGCAGGCAGGCTGCCTGATCCTTTTCGGCATTTCGGCAGTCAATGCATTCGCATTTTTCAAAAGCCGCTCACGCCGCCAGATGCCGCGCCTGCCGTTGCGGCAATGCCGCATCAGCCTTGTCCTCGGCCGGGGCCTTGCGCTTCGGAGATTTATTCGCCTGCCCCGCATAGTCGCTGTCCAAGGCCGCCGCAACCGCGTCGCCATCCCATCCCCGCTCACGCAACCACTGCGCCACCAATGCAGCAAGACGCTCCAGCGCAATCCGATGCGTCGCATCGGTTTTTGCATACAGCCAGTCGGAAAGCGCCATGAAACCGGCAAACGGTGCGTCGCCCAGAATCAGCGGCAGAGTGTGCGCGAAGCGTCCCGAGTTTGCGATCAGGTCCCAGTAGCGCGCAAAACGCGCGAGGCGCTGCATCGTTGCAAAGTCGATGCGGTCGGTCGCCAGGATCTGATACGGCGGATAGGGATCGAACACCAGTCCGTACGGAGCGGTATGACGGATGATCGGCGTGCCGCGCAGACGTTTCAGGATGCCGAACTGGATCTCGTGCGGGCCGAGCGCGACCAGCTTGTCGAAGCCGCGTGCGAAACTGTCGAGGTCCTCGCCCGGCAAGCCGGCGATCAGATCGACGTGCAGATGCGCGTGCGAATGCTCGCGCAGCCAGCGGATGTTGTCGGCTGCCTTGTCGTTGTTCTGCCTGCGGCTGACCAGCGTTTGCACGTCGGGGTTGAAACTCTGGATGCCGATTTCGAACTGCAGTGTGCCGGGCGGGAATTTCGCGATCGCCTCCTTTAACGCATCGGGCAGATGATCGGGCACCACCTCGAAGTGCGCGAACACCGGGTCGTCCGGATCGGCGGTCAGCTTGTCGAGGAAGAATTGCATGATCTTCAGGCTGGACTTGATGTTCAGATTGAAGGTGCGGTCGACGAACTTGAACAGGCGCGCACCGCGTGCGTGCAGTGTTTCCAGTTCGGCGAGGAAGGCGTCGAGGTCGAATGGCCAGGCGGTCTTGTCGAGCGAGGACAGACAAAATTCGCACTTGAACGGGCAGCCGCGCGAGGCTTCGACGTACAGCGTGCGGTGCGCGATGTCTTCGTCGGTGTAAAGCGCGTACGGCAGCTTGATGTCGGCTAATGGCGGCTGCACGCCGGCGTGGGTTTTCATCAGCGGCTTCGGCCCGTGGAGAATCTGGCGGCACAGCGCCGGAAAGGTGATGTCGCCCCAGCCGGTGACGACGTAATCGGCCAACTGCACGATGCGCTGCTCTTCCGCTTCATACGAAACTTCGGGGCCGCCCAGCACGACCGTGACATGGGGAGCGACACGCTTGAGCAGCGCGACCACGCGCGTGGTTTCTTCCACATTCCAAATGTACACGCCAAAGCCGATGATGCGCGGCTGCTGCGCGAGCAGACGTTCGACGACATCGGCGGTCTTTGCGCCGATCACGAACTCATGCAGGCGCGTCTTCTCCTGCAATTCACCCATGTTGGCGAGCAGGTAACGCAGTCCAAGCGATGCGTGCGCATAACGCGCGTTCAAGGTGGAGAGCAGGATGGTCATACGGCGGCAAGGCAATTCGGCAAGCCGTGATTTTACGCTTGACGGCGCCGGCACCCGTCTTCTCATGGGGTAACGGTCACTGGTAGTACACATCGGAAACCCGGCTTTACTGCCGCCCCTGAAAAAGTCAGCCTTGCGGACAAGAAAACCGCAAGCGGCGGCAACTGCATTTCGGGGAACCAATCAGCGTTGCACATGCCTACCTCATCACGGTACTGCGCTGGCCGGGACCGCTGCAATTCCGATTGTGAATACATGAATGCAAAATCAGCGATACGCACCAGACCGCGCGTGGTACTGGTGCTGCAAGGAGGCGGCGCACTCGGCGCTTATCAGGCCGGCGTCTACCAGGCGCTGCACGAGCATGGGTTGACGCCGGACTGGGTGGTCGGCACGTCGATCGGCGCGGTCACCGCCGCGCTCATCGCCGGCAACGAGCGTTCGACGCGGCTGGCGCGTTTGAAAGCGTTCTGGGACGAGGTCTCGCATCAGGATCTGCTCGACATGCGCCGCGTGCCCGATCCCGTGCGCCGCGTCAATATCTGGCTGACGACCATCGATTCCGTCATGCGCGGCGTGCCGGGTTTCTACGCGCTGCGCTGGTTCAATCCGTTCGCGGCCGGTCTTTCGGTGGAGGCGGAAAAAGCGAGCTTCTACGACACCAGCCCGCTGGAAGAAACGCTGACACGCCTGGTCGACCTGCATTGCCTGAATGTGACGAGCGGCATACGGCTGACTGTCAGCGCCATCAAGGTCAAATACGGACGGCTCGACAGTTTCGACACCGCGCATCAGGAAGTCTCGATCAAGCATGTGATGGCCAGCGGCGCGCTGCCGCCGGGCTTTCCGCCGGTGCGCATCGACGGTGAACTGTACTGGGATGGCGGACTGTATTCGAACACGCCGCTGGAAATCGTGCTCGCCGACGAGCCGCAAGTCGACACCATCTGCTTCATGGTCGATCTGTGGAGTCCCGTGGGGCCGGAACCGAAGAGCATCGAACAGGTGCAGACGCGGCAGAAGGACGTGTTGTATGCGTCACGGTCGCGGCGGCACATCGACGCCTACCTGCGCGGGTACAAGCTGCGCCGGCTGGCGCGCGCGCTGGGCGAGAAAGTCCCGCCCGACCAGTTGAGCGCGGAGGAACGGAAGGAACTGGAAGCGATCGAGAGGAACGACACCACGCTGCACATCGTGCGGCTCGCGTATGCGGGGCGCGACTGGCAGATGGCGTCGAAGGACATCAATTTCTCCAAGGGTTCG
>DASVLY010000123.1:0-4600 GCA_036384635.1 Noviherbaspirillum sp.
TGGGAGTGCGAACGGGCCGTATGCGTCGCATGCCGGTGTTGCGGCTCCTTGCCGTAGCACCGCTACGACGCGTCGCCGCGCCTGGGCCTGCAACGCATACGGCCCGTTCGCACTCCCAAACTCATTGATGACAGGCCCTAGTAAAAAGTCGCCCGGCCTGCTCCTTGCATGTCTCTTATGTGATTCATTTGAACAAAGGGTAACTGGCCATGACACATGTTCCTGAGAACGGCCGCGGAACCGCTGCCAATACGCGTTTGATCGATGCTTGTGTCGCTGACGCGACAGGATGCCGGGCGACGATCGTTTCGACCGAAGAAACGCAGGGCGGAACGCAGGCCTGCATCGAGCTGGGCGGCGGCGCACGCGTGCTGGTGCCGGTAAGTATGCTGACGCTTCAGGCCGACGGCAGTTACCGCCTGCCCTTTACCTTCACCGTTTCGCCCGCAGACACTGGGTCACCAATAGCACAGCAGGTGCGGACGTCTTTTCCGGTCATGAAGGAAGAGATGCAGGTGAGCAAGCGTGTCGTCGACACCGGACGCGGCGTGCGCATCCGCAAGACCGTCTCCGAACGTGAGCAGACCTGGGATGAAGCGCTGTTCCGCGAGGAACTGGAGGTGGAACACGTACCCATCGACCAAGTAGTGGCCCAAGCGCCGTCAATGCGTTATGAAGGCGACACGCTGGTTCTGCCGGTGCTGGAAGAAGTGCTGGTGGTGCAAAAGCAGTTGCGGCTCAAGGAGGAAGTGCGGGTCACGCGGCGGCGGCATCAGGTGCGGCAGCCGCAAAGCATATTGTTGAGGTCCGAGCAAATCACGGCGGAGCGTTTCGACGAAGGGCGGAAGTAAAAGAAGGCAGGCACGGCTTATGCCTGCGTGCTTGATCCGCACCGAAACCGGCGGCCGCCGGCACGCCGGATAATTTTGATAGGAGACTGACCATGGAACACACCGTAGTAGGCGTGTATGACAGCTATGCACAGGCTGAAAGTGCAATGAACGAATTGCTGACGGCAGGATTTTCACGCGAGAATGTGCAACTGCGCTCGGCCAGGAGCGGAGAAGGGGGCACCGAGCACGCCGACGCATATACGGGTAGCGGCATCGGGCATTTTTTCCGCACGCTGTTCGGGGGGGATGAGGAACCCGAGCAGGGCGACATTTATGCGGAAGCGGTGCGGCGCGGCGCCTGTGTGCTGACGGCGGGCGCCGACAACGAGCAGACGCGCGACCTTGCGGTCGAAATCATGAATCGCCACGATCCGGTTGACATGGACGAGCGCGCGGTCCACTGGCGCAGCCAGGGCTGGAGCGGCTACGATGAAAAGGCGCCGCCGTTAAGCGACGAGGAAATCCAGCGCGAGCGCGCCATGTACGCACAAAGCTCAGAAAGCAGCGGCCCGACCTCGACTACCAGCGAAGAGCAGCGGGTTCCGGTGGTGGAGGAAGAGCTGCGCGTCGGCAAGCGCGAAGTGCAGAAGGGCGGCGTGCGCGTGCACCAGCGCGTGACCGCAAAACCGGTGCAGGAAAGGGTGGAGCTGCGCGAAGAGCATGTGAAGGTCGAACGTCATCCGGTCGACCAGCCGGCTACCGAAGACGAGCTGGCCGCATTCAAGGAAGGCGAGGTCGAAATGCGCGAAATGACCGAAGAGCCGGTAGTGTCGAAGACTGCCCGCGTAGTGGAAGAAGTGGTGGTCAGCAAGGAAGCGGAGCAGCGCACCGAGGAAATCAGTGACACCGTGCGCAGGGCCGATGTCGAGGTCGAGCAGATTGCTGCCACCAGCGACGATGCCGATTTCCGGCGTCACTGGCAGAGTGCGTACGGCACGTCGGGCGGGCGCTATGAGGATTACGATGCAGCGTATCGTTATGGCTCGTCGATGGCAGGCACCGAGCGCTTCAAGAACTATCAGTGGCAGGATGTCGAACCCCAGTTGCGCAACGATTGGGAAGCGCATCATCCGGAAAGCACATGGGAGAAGGTCAAGGATGCGGTGCGTTACGGTGCCGAGAAGGTGACGGGGCGGCACTGAGCCTTGATTCAGCCTTGAGTCGCCCCGCGTGCGGGCGATGAGTTGCAACTGTTCTGCTCCCGTCGTTCCCGCGCAAGCGGGAGCGACGGGAAACAATTAATCCAACAGTCCCTCTTGCGCCATCTGCCGTATCGTCCTGATCGTATCGATATCGGCTTCCTGATAAGCCGACTTGCGGAAGTCGTTATAAAACGCATCGGCCGCATCGGCCGATTCATCGGCACCGTCGTCATATTCAAAGCGCACGAAAAAGATATCCGGCTGCGGCTCTTCGATTGTCATCGTCAGGGTCGATGCCGGAATATCTTTTTGCGGCGGCACTTGGTACATCACTTGTCTGAACGGAAAAAACGTGACGGTGTCGTGCACTGTCAGCTCGCCGTAATGCGACACACGTGTGAGCGATGTTTCGGTTTTATCGACGATGCTGCAGCGGTCGAGCCACGGAATGAATGCCTTGGGCGTTTCCGCGCGCAACACCAGGCCGCGCCATAACTGCGCACGCGACAGGTGATCGATCAGTGGATTGAGCGGGTCGTTGATTTCGACCAGGTGAGCGAATTTCATGATGCTTGAAACGGCAATGCGTAAATGCCGAGTGTAGCGCGATTGTGCATTCCGTTGCCTAGAAAAAATGCGACCATTCCTCGACCCATTCCGGCACCGCGTCGCGTTCCATGGGCCGGGCGATGTAATAACCCTGCGCATATGTGCAGCCGAGGTCGCGCAGCAAATCCCAGTCCTCGCGCGTCTCCACGCCGACGGCGACCGAATTGCGCCGCAGCTTTTTCGCCAGTTCCAGACAGGAACTCAACGCGATGCGCATATGCTCGTTCTGTGAAGCGCCGGCAACGAAGGAGCGGTCGATTTTCAGATCGAGGAAGGGAATGCGCAGCAACTGCTGCATGTTGGAATGCGCGGTGCCATAATCGTCGACTGACAGGCCGAAACCCTTCATGCGCAGCCGCGCCAGGTTTTCGAGGCACACCGGCACATCGGTCATTGCCATCAGTTCGGTGATTTCAAACGTGACGTGCTGCGGCGTGATGTGGTGTTGCGCAATATGCGCAAGAATCTTTTCGGCGAGACCGGGTTGCGCCAGCGAAGTGGCCGACAGATTGATCGACACCGACAGCATCAGTCCCTGATCGTGCCATCCGCGGCAGGCAGCAACCGACTTTTCGATCACTGCCCATGTCAGCGTTTCCATGTGGCCGCTCGCTTCCAGAATCGGGATGAAGGCCGGCGGCGCGACCAGTCCATGCTGCGGATGACGCCAGCGCACGAAGGCTTCCACCGCTTTGACCTTGCCGCTTGCCAGCTCCACCTTGGGCTGGAACATCGGCTCGAACTGCTGCTCCTTCAAGCCCTCCAGAATTTCTTCCAGCGAGAATGCCGGCGGTATCCCTTTGGCCTTGCCGGCCTGCTGCTTTTGCGGCTGATATTGCGCGATCAGGTCTTGCAGGATTTCCGGCGTCGCCGGTTTTTCGAAGGTGCCGAGCACGTTGATGCCATACGCCTTGGACATCGTCTCCACCGAAAACAGCAGGGCGGAACCGAGCGCGCTGGTCAGCACAATTGCGCCGCGATGATCTTTCTTCGCCAGATGACGCATCAGCTCAATACCGTCCATGGCAGGCATGTTCAGGTCGATGAAGCTGATATCGATCGGATTGTCCGGATCGTGCAGCATGGCGAACGCGGCTTTCCCGTTGTCTGCTTCGGCGATATGCCGCGCACCCAGTTGCGTCAGCATCACGATCAGCCAGTGACGCTGGAATCGGTCGTCTTCCGCAACCAGAAAACGCAAGTCGGCGATCTGCGCCGGGTGAAAGTTTTTCATAGGCGTCGTTTCAGCATAAGCAAGCATCTGCGCCGCTCATTATGCCTATAGTTTGTGGTTGCGCGAAAGCAATTTTTGCCGTTGATGATGGAAAGGCAACGAACCTGCTTTCCTGTTCTCAGCGGCGTCGGACGGCTGGTGCACGCCTTCATCAACGGTAGCCGATGGAACTTGCCAATAGGACGGCAAAGGCGGAAACCGCTGCGGCAGCTACGGCGGTGCGAATCATGATGTCGGCAAGATCACGAAATAACATGGCGTGTGGATGCAATGGTGGAATAGCGAAAAAAGATAGCGCCGGATTTTCGGCATCGAACAGTGGAAATGCGCTGGATTTACGGGATGATTTAATCCGGTGTCTGCCAATACTTTTTGGCGTCGCATGTCGACACGCCTCACCGATTAAGCAGCAGTTCAGCCATGCTGTCGAGTTCCCGCTTGCGCTCTTCCCAATCGGGCATCAATGTGCCGAGCAGCCGATAGTAAGCGGGGCTATGGCTATGTATCTTCAGATGGCACAGCTCGTGGGCCAACACATAATCCACACACGGGCGTGGTGCCTTGATCAGGTGAGGATTAAGCAACAGCATACCGTTCGGTGAACAACTGCCCCACTGCGTGCGCATTTCACGCAGTTGAAATGCAGGAGGCGCCTTGAGCCAGGCGATTTGCGTTACCCACTCGTCGATACGTCTGGCAAAAAATTCCCGGGCTCGTTGCCG
>DASVLY010000124.1:0-6479 GCA_036384635.1 Noviherbaspirillum sp.
AGAAGCGTAAGCGTCGTTTCGGAGAGGAGGCTTCCCAGATTGGTGAGATTGCCTGCGGTCGTTATCCTGAGCGTCCCGGCCTTGATGACACCCGTTGCATCAACGATCGCCTGCTGAGCGTTGATCGCGAGTTGGCCACTCGAGAGGAGTACGCCGGCATTCCTGAAGTTACGGACATCGAACAGGTGGTCGCCCGTCGTGAACACACCGGTGTTCGAAATAGCCAGATCCCGGAATGCCATCGCAAGCGCAGGATATCCCGCAGTATCGATCCGGGTGCCGATTGTTAGCTGTTCAGCCGCATTGATGAAGACGGGAGAAGTCTTTTTGAATTGGGTGCCATCACCGATCTCGATATTTGTTGCCGTGATCGAACCCTGGTTTTCCGGTTCGAACCAGGTCGATGTCAGCGTGACGTCCTTCGCCCTGATATCGATGTTCGGCGCAACAAGGGTTGCCGTGTCGGTGGCAAGTTTGTCTGTCGCACGCAGGTTCATATTGCCGACGCTGGCGATAATGCCGGACAGAGAAGCATTGCCGCCCGCTTCCACCGTCATCGCACCGCCGGATTTGAGGACGGCGGCGGAAACAATGTCGGCACTCGCGACGATGGAAAGGCCGCGCCCGCCTTCTACGGTCGCCGTATCGAGCAGGGAAACATCGCGGGCAGTGATGGATATTTCTCCCTGGGCCGCGAGATCGCGCGCAATCTGAAGCGCGCCTGCTGCACGAAGGTCGGCGTTGCCGGCTATGCCACCCGAAACCATCCGGATATCACCAGAGGATACGAGCGAAAGTGCGCCTGGCAGGAGTGCGCCATTGGCATCGAGCATACCAAGGGCCTGTATGTTGCCAGCCAGCGAAATACCTGTGTTCAGATCGCTGGAAAGGGCCGCAATCGATGCCGCGCGTACAACGCCTGCCGCGCTCGAAACGATCCCCTGGCCCGCTGCATCGCCGGCGATGGCCGTCGTTTTGCCCGTTGAACCATCCGTGCGATTGGAGCCGGCCTTGAGGTCGATACGACCCCGCGCATCGATCAGGCCATCGATCCGGATTGACTTTGCATCAAGCCGGATCTCGTCCGGCGACTGGCCGCCCGCGGCCGAAACACCGGTGCCGGAAATGGTGATGTCGCCGGATCTGGTTTCCAGCCCCACAGTGCCCGCATTGTAGTCGATAAGCGGGGTTCCGGTGGTCAGCGTTGCGCGACCGGTGTTGATAAATCCGCACCCCATGCAATCGATGCCGTTGGGATTGGCCACGATCACATCAGCCTTCGAACCAAAAACCTCGGTCACGCCATTGAGGTTGGAACGTCTGCTGCCGGTTACTTCGTTGACGATGATCTTGGCGGAGCCGCCACCGACGAGATTGGGATTGGATTCAACCTTGCCGCCGATGATCGAGGTTCCGCCAAGCCCGGAATTGTTCAGGATCAGTCCGCGCGTATCGATATTGTACTCGCGCAACTTGTTATGGCTGACACCGCCGCTCGACGGCGTGACGATGTTCAGCGTCGGCGTTCCGTTGCCCGAAGACGTCACATTTGGACGAAACTCAATTGGCGCGGTCGGATCTGTGATGACCTGCGCGCTGGCGGGTGCAAATGAACTGGCGATCGTCGTCAGCACAAGGCTGGCCGACGTCACCAATGCGGTCGCTTTCTTGACCAGCTTGCCCGGCTTGGACTTGCAGATCAGCACTTTGACCATCATCGTTTTCATTCGGATACTCCCGCCAGCAAGGGCAATTGAATTCGTATTCGCTTAGGTACAAACCAGATCGTCAGCAGTTCTTTATGAGGACGGTCCAGATATATTGCGTGGTCCATCCCGGATGGCGGTAAACCGGGCGAGATGTTTCGCTCATGTCTGCGATGGTCGCCCCCGGTTGGCATTTTTCGAGGACAGCCTTTTTGCAGGATTGCTCCGTCGGGGTGACGATCGAATTGGTGCACGTCGCCGACATGATCTTTTCGCCGTTCAGTGTCGCGACCGGCTGCGGATCGGTGGGCCGGCAGCCGGCAGCCAGGGCCAGCGAGAGGAAAACGGGAAGGAAACGCGTCATCTTCCAACAAGCCATTATTTTATTCCTTGCAACTGCCGTGTGTGCCGGAAGGCGATAGCTGCCTCAAGGAACGCGCGCGAACGCGACACGTCACCGGCAATCTCTTCGTCGAAACCGCGGATCAGCAATTTGCGATAGATATCCGAAGCATCCGGGTCGTTTTTTACCGAGACCGGCAACGCTGCCTTCTGCGCGCGACCGTAGGCCGCGACATCCCGCAGATTGTCAAAAAAGCCCGTATATTGGTTTCTGACCGCCGGACTGTAGCCGACAAGGGTGCCGTTGCGCCTGAAATAGGCGCAATCGTCGTTTTCAGGCGGCATCTGCCGGCGGGCGATTGTCAATCGATTTGCCTCATCGATCATCGTGCAAAACGCCTGTGCATTGCGCAGATTCGCTTGTTCGATTTTTTCCCGCCTGGCTGCCTGTTCAGCAGATGGAGCAGCCCCCTGACATCCGACAAGTCCAATCAGGCTGAATGCGATCAAGGCCTTGCCGACAAATGTAACGCGCATGGCTTACCTCGCGCCCGATGCCAGATATTGCCGACCGCGACCGGTCGCTACGGCCGCGTGAGAGAAAGCTGCAGTGTCCGCGACTGCGGCAACCTCGGCCTCCTTGAACCCGCGAAGGATCATCTTCCGATAAACGATTGCTCCATCCTCGGATTTCAGATGGGCTGGTATTTGCGCTTTCTTTGCCCGTTCCTCGTTGGTCGCCTTTTCCGCCGCCTGGGCGAGTGCAACGACGCCGCCAATCGGCACGGGGATCCCGTTGAAGGCAAAATTCGGTAAAGGCGTCGGGCGGCCGTCGAAACCCACAAGAGTATTGTTTCTGCGCATATAGGCGCAGTCGGGTGCATGTAATGGCTTCTCGTCCACCTTGGTCCTGCGCTGATTGAGCAAATCCACCAGTTCGCAATCCGCCTTGGCGACTCGATCATTCTCGCGATTATATTCGTCCTGTTTCGCCTGTTGCTCCGGAGAAAGCGGCTTCGCCGTTTGGCAACCCGCCAACAAAAGTGCAGCCCCCGCCGCGATAAAAATCGTCGTAATCTTCATGGTCCCTCTCGAAATTCAATGTGATTGATCAATTTGCTTCCGCAGCCTGAGCCGGTTTCCAGTTGCGGGCACGCGCCTGCGCATCCTCGATCTCTGTCGGTGTCATGCTCGCCGTCAGCCGCTCAAGAGCCGCACGCGCGCCGGGATGTCCGCGTTCATTGGCGAGGTTGTAATAGAGGTGGGCGCGGATCGGATCGGCAGCCACACCTTCACCCTTTTCCAACATCTCGGCGAAGCCGTAGAGCGAGACCGGGTTTCCGAGCGACGCGCCCTGTTCGAACAGCTTCACCGCCCTGGCGAGATCCTGTTCGGTTCCGGTGCCGGTGCGAAGAAGTGCCGCCTCCATGTTGCGTGCGCCGGTGTGGCCATTTTGCGAGGCCTTTTCGTAATAACCAAATGCAATCGCGGCATCCTTGGCGCGGCCGAGACCATCGAGAGCAAGACCTCCGCAATTGAACTGGGCTTCCGGGTTACCGAGATCGGCAGCCTTGCAGATCAGTTCAGCCGCGGCGGCAAAATCCTGGCGGACATTTTCGCCGCGAAGATGCATGAGCCCCAGCCGGTTCATCGCCGCAGCCGAACCCTTTTCAGCCGCAGCGATATAGAGGGCCCGTGCTTTCACCGCGTCAGGCGTAAAACCCACACCGAGCTCGACCATGCGCGCCAGATGAAAGCCGGCTTCTCCATCGCCCTTGTCAAAACCGTCGGCAAAAGCCTTTGCCGCATTGGAAAAATCCTTCTTTTCCAGAAGCGCCTTGCCATCTTCAAGCGGGCCAGCCGATGTGGGCTGCGCCAAACCCAGGGCTCCCATAAGGGCGATGACTGCCAGAGAGGTGAGGGTGGGGCGGCGGCATAGCGTGTTGCGCATGGATCGAACTCCGTGATCAGGATTTTCCGGGTTAGCCCCGAGAGCAATTTCGTCTTTTTTCGGCGCCGTGAGTTTGGGCCTCACGGCCAACAAGAACGGTGATTTCTGGTGAAGTCGGGCCGCCATCATCTACCGACCATCCCCGGGAAGAGCCCGATGGTGTCGAGGCCGAACGGGTATTCTTCGCCTGCCGTTTCCTTGAAGGTTTCGATGCCTGATCGGGCGAAGACACCATCCCGAGCCCGCAGCGCGCCCGCAGTCACCTGAACAGGACGGAAGGCATTGATCGTGATGCTGCCCTGGGGCGCTTCAAAAACGCCGCCCTGATCGCCGGTCCCGATCCACGCGGTCGATCCGCCCCAGAAATTATAGAGGCCGGTTGGACGCTGAACGACGGTCGGGATCGAGCCGCCCTCCAGCACCACGGAGGGAGCAGTCGCGGTGATGCTGCCGTAGCTGACGATCTGGCCATATCTGTTCAGGATTGAGGATGAGGCGCGCAATTCAATATTGCCGTTGGCATTGATGGCGCCACCCGAAACATTTGTCGTGGAGGAGCCATAACCGATGCAGGTCAGCCTGCAGCGCTTGACGAACTGCAGGGAGCCGGACAGACCGCCTTCATTGAGGATGCTACTGCCTTCAATATACACCGACCCGGAATCAGCATTGATCGAACTGCCGCGGTTAACGATGTTATCGCCAGCCTTCACCGAAACGCTACTGCCGATTATATATGCCTGTCGGCCGGGTAGACGCGGCTGGCCGTAGTTTATGCTGATAGTTTCGGTCGTTTCCCGCGATCGCCAGAGCGTGTACCAGAGGCGTTTGCCGTCGTCTTTCTGGTGGTGCCAGACACCTTCCCCGTTCAGGATGTCCGCAATATTAAGGACGTCCTTGCCTGCATCGATTGTCGTCTCGCTGTTGGAGAGGAGTCTGCCCGTATTGTTGATAACGGAGCCTTCGGCCTGCACATCAAGCCTTCCCTCTGAACCAAAGACGATTGCCAGTTGATCGGTATTTTCGGTCAACAGTTTTACATCGCCAGCGGCTTTGACGAATGCCTGGCTTTTCCCGCTCATCAGAACACCGGTATTTGTGATGTCACCCGTTCCGGCAAGAAGCGTCAACGCGCCGTTGATGGCTTCGATTCTGCTTTGAGGCTGACCGTCCAGTGAGCGGGCCTCTATCGAGCCCGCCTTGACATGGACATTGTCCCTCGCTTCAATCGACCCGCTCGTAGTGACTTTGCCGGATGCATCGATCACGAAATCGCCCAGCATCGCGAGCCCGTTGCCCGCGTGGCTGACACCTGCGCCATTGTTGGTGGCGCGGATGCGGACCGTATTGGCCTTCAGCGTCCCGCGCGATGTTATTTCAATAGCGACAGAATTGTCGTTGCTTCCCTCGTCTTTCCTCCGTCCCCAGTTCTCGAGATCGGAGTTCGGCACGATAGCTGAATCGTATTCGACGGAACTCCCGCCGGCGGTCAGTTCTATAGACGAGCGCAATTGGGGGGAGCTGTTTTCGACAGGGCCGTCGACGCGGATGCGGCCTGCCAACAAATGCAGGGTAGACATCGCGCCGGAAAGGCCTCCCGCACCGATATCGATCGTGCCGCCCTCTGTCTTGAGCACCACATTATCTTGAAAGGAGCCGGATGTGATCTGTCGGCTCACGATAGACGCCTTGCCGGTGGAAAGCACGACGCCACCGGTCTTGTGGAAGCTTGCCCCATCGACGGAAATGCCGTTCGGATTGGCAATGATGACATGTGCGCTGGCCCCCAGCACCTCCAGCGGCCCGTTGAGATGCGATATGCGGGAGGATGTCACTTCATTGAGAATGGTGCGGGCATTGGCTGTCCGGTTGTCGAGATTGACACCGACCGGACTGACCGAAAATTCCGTATAGGTATTACGGCTGATGTTGCCGACCGGAGCAGCGATCTGGACGTTCGTCGCGCCGCTCACCGCATCGACGCTGGTCGTCGTATTGGTCCCGAGATCAGGAATGACCTGCGCGAAAGCTGGCAGAGCGACACCGCACAACAGCAGAGGCAGCCCACATCTCAACGAACGTCTAATGTCAAACGATTGGAACATGCTTCTCATCTGGAGATGGACTCCCCTGTCTTGCTCGTCAGCCCTGTCAGTTTGCACGGGTCGGCCAGTTCAGCCTTGCCGACGATCCAGAGGTAATCGTAGAGCCTGCGCTCCTCGTCGGTGATCTTTTCACCTTCGGCGAAAGCGCCAACGGTCAGAACCGACGCGTCTGCCCGGGCAAGGGCCTGATAAAGAGAGCGGTCCTTGCGGCCGTGACCACGGCCGACCTGCAGAAGAACACCATGCTTCAACATTCGGGCCTGCTCCGCGGCATCGGCCATGGAAAGATCGCGGCGGATCTGATGGTCAGCATTCAGCGCGGCCTGCCGGTCCGAGATCAGTCCGCAATGCGCTGCCATCATTGCTTTCGTCCAG
>DASVLY010000125.1:0-3093 GCA_036384635.1 Noviherbaspirillum sp.
CTGTCGCCGATCATCGCATCGTCTTCAACCAGCAGCAGTCTCATCTTTCAGCGGGATAACATGCATAAACACGAAGCGCATATGCTAACGCAGCCTGCGGTGAGGCGCATGTGGAATAAGGGTAGGCCAAGCATTGGCAACAAAGCCAATGGGGGGCCCTCTGCCAACAAAGGGTTGCTCGACGCCGTCAACAAAGTACGGCGAGAACATGGACTGAATGAGCTGGTCGAATTGCGGCAACTTGACGACGCAGCGAGGAAGAATGATGAAGCAAACAAAGCAACGGGTCACTTAGACCATCATAATGGGCTTATCAACGGGGCGGATGGAGAAATTACCGGCATGGCTAGCGGTGGAATGACTCCTGAAATGGCAATTCAAATGTGGCTGAATAGCCCGGGGCATAGAGCAATCCTTCTTGATCCCAACCAAACTTATGTCGGTGTCAGTATTATGGGGAATTATGCAACGGTAGATTTCCGTTGATTGAAGACGGGCTTCGCGCGATATGCTGCGTGAAGCCGCGCTTCAGGGCAGCCGGCCCCTCCCGGGTTCCAGGCCGTTAAGCTTGTTGTAGACCGAGATGGGCGGCACGCCTATGTTGGCTTTTTGTGCCTGGTCATCCCGGACCACAGTTGGTTCGCAAAAAATGTTGCGGACCAACTCCTTCACAGCAGAATTCCATGCATCAATTCGTATGGTGTACCATACGCGCATCTTCCACCGGCTTGCATCCCGGCATCTCATCAAAGCACTACATCGAATTCCCATGATTTCCAGGCACGACAACGTCGAAACTGCGCAAGAACTCTTGCGCCGCATCGCCGATGAGGTGACGCTGGTCGTATGGGAGGCGGATATCGGCGGGCGTTGCCTTTATCTGAACCCTGCCTGCCTGAACGGCCAGACCGGGTTGCCCGAATTCAGCATTCTGGACTGGCTGCAGTTCGTGCATCCGGAGGATCTGGCGCATGTTATCCAGGTTGTCGAGGAGGCGCGCAAGAAGCAGACCGAATACCGGTCCGAATACCGCATCGTGTGCAGCAACGGCTCGGTGCGCTGGATCATGAGCACCGCGGCGCCGCGCTTTGCAGCGGACGGCTGCCCGACCGGCTATGTCGGCACCATGGTCGACATCACCGAACTTCATGAAAGCCGCGCGCGCTTGATGCGCAGCGAAGCCGAGCACCGCCTGCTGACGGAAAACGCGCGCGATCTGATTTCGCACAGCGATGCCGACGACATCTATGTGTATGCATCGCCGTCTCACAAGGACACGCTCGGCTACGACCCGCGGGAACTGATCGGCACCAGGGTCTACGACTACGTCCACCCGGACGACTTGAAGGCCGACGCGCAAAACGATCACCGGCAGGCGCGCAGCGGCCTGGTCAACATCCGTTTCCGCCATAAGAACGGTTCCTGGGTCTGGCTGGGCGCTACCACCCGCACTATCCGCGACAAACAGACCGGCACAAAGCTCGGCATCGTGTCGATCGCACGCGATATCACTGCGCAACTGGTAGCAGAACGGGAACTGGCGCGCCGCGAGGAACGCTTTCGCAGTCTGACTTCGCTGTCATCGGACTGGTATTGGGAAACCGATGCGCAGATCCGCTTCACCTTTTTCTCGGAAGGCATTTACCGGCGTCTCGGTCTCGATGCTCAACAACTGATCGGCACCACGTTCCAGACGTATGTGCAGGATCATGCTGCTCCCGGTTTCATTGCGCTCATGGAAAGCCTTGCGGCGCGCCGCCCGTTCCGCGACCTGATCTACCCTGCCGAAACCGCCGCTCGTCCCGGCATCGTGCGCTTTTTGCGCATCTCCGGGGAGCCGGTCAGCGAGAACGGCGTGTTTTGCGGTTACCGGGGCGTGAGCCGCGACGTCACGCATGAAGTACGCACGGCGCGCACGCTGGAGCGGCTTGCCACCTGCGATGTGCTGACCGAGCTGCCGAACCGCGCGATGATGGAGAAACGTCTGAAGCAGCGGCTGCAGAATCCGCATCCCGACATCTGCGAGGCGGTGTTCTTCATTGACCTGGACAACTTCAAGGAAGTCAACGACTCGCTTGGCCACGCGGCCGGCGACATGTTGTTGAAGGAAATCGCGGCGCGGCTGCAGCAATGCGTACGGCCCGGCGACATGGTGGCGCGCCTGGGCGGCGATGAATTCGTGGTGCTGGCCGAATGCCGCAATGGCGGCAGCACCGCGATCGGCATTGCCGAGAAATTATGCATGGCGCTCGACACGCCGATGGTGATCCAGGGCCATGAAGTCATGGCCGGCGCGTCGGTCGGCATTGCCATGTATCCGCAGGATGGCGACACCAGCGAGGCGCTGCTGCAGAACGCGGACACCGCGCTGTACCGCGCCAAGGCAGCCGGCGGCGATGCGTATTGTTTCTTTACGCCGGACATGGGCGAAGCCTCGCGCTCACGCCTGATGTTGCAGGCAGCGCTGCGCCATGCGCTCGAACGCGACGAGTTCGAAGTCTATTATCAGCCGCGCATGAATCTGCGCACGATGGAAATGACAGGCATGGAGGCGCTGCTGCGCTGGACTCATCCGCAGCTCGGTGCGGTTTCCCCTGCTCAGTTCATTCCGCTGGCGGAAGAAATCGGTCTGATCTCGGACATCGGCAACTGGGTACTGCAACGCGCGGCGATGCAGGCGGCGCAATGGTCGGCGTGCCATGGTCGTCCGCTGAAGGTATCGGTCAACTTATCGGCACGGCAATTGCGCGACAGGAAATTGGTGCCGCTGGTCGAGCATGCCTTGCACAGCAGCGGCTTGCCTGCAAATCAGTTGGAACTGGAACTGACGGAAAGCGGCCTGATGGAGGACCCGGAACTGGCGGCTGCATTACTCACGGAACTCAAGGCGCTTGGCTTGAAATTGTCGGTCGACGATTTCGGAACCGGTTATTCGTCGCTCGCCTACCTGTGCCGCTTCCCGCTCGACAGCCTGAAGCTGGATCGCTCCTTCCTGCTGCAGCAGCAGCCCGAAGCTGTGAATACGTTGAAACTGGCGGAAGCGATTATCAATCTCGCACATACGCTGAACCTGAGCGTAGTGGCCGAAGGCGT
>DASVLY010000126.1:0-4298 GCA_036384635.1 Noviherbaspirillum sp.
GTGTGCATGGGAAACATTTGCCGTTCTCCCACCGCAGAAGGGGTGATGCGGCGCTTTGTTGAAGAGGCGGGGCTGCAGGACCATATTCTCGTCGATTCGGCAGGAACCCATGGTTACCATGTCGGCGCACCGCCCCATCCGCGCACAGTGGCAGCTGCCAGTAATCGGGGTTACGACTTGTCTTCATTGCGGGCCCGGGAAATCAGCTTGGCCGACTTTGAGAATTTCGACCTGCTGTTGGCGATGGATTTCAATAACCTGGACCGGTTGCAGACCATGTGCCCCGCAGTTCATGAACCGAAACTGGGCATGCTGATGCAATATGCAACGAAATTCAAAACACCGGTGGTTCCGGATCCCTATTATCGCGGCAAAGCGGATTTTGATCGCGTGCTCGATTATGTCGAGGATGCGTGCAAGGGGCTGATGCAAGCACTGGTTCCCAGCACGGCTCTTGGCTGATTCTGCAGCCAGGAATTTGCCTGCACCGCCGATCCTGATCACATGGTTGTATTTTTGATATTTATCATAAGTAAAGCCATGCATTGCACTGTCTAACTGGCCGGATGGAGCTTTTCTGCTCACGTGGAACCGAACCCGGCAATATTGCTACTCATAGTTGCGCGGAACTGTTCACTTCGTGCCCGGAAGGGAGGTGGAACATGAAGACGATGGCAGCAGCAATGGCGGTAATGGGGTGTGTGACGGCTTGGTCAGGATATGCCGAGCCGGTGGTCGACGAGCTTGAGCATCAGCATTCGTTGCGGTTGCCGGCCCCGTCGTACAGTTCGTACAGTTTTCCGGTCAGCGCAAACAGCGCCGTATTCGGCTATTTCGGCACGTCGGGAGACCCGGCGCTGGGGCGGCCTGTTTCTCATATGCGCCAGCTTTCCGGCATCGACAGCGTCGAACCGGATGGCGACAGCCGCTGGCTGGATCCTACCCGCAGCGATTCCACAGTCTTTGCGGTTGGCTACGCTTGGCGCGCCCTCAAACTGGAAGGCTCCGCATTCTCCAGACGCGAGCAGGAGCAGCAAAAAACGGTAACCAATGACACGTTGCTCCGGCTTACCTCTTCATCGGCGCGGCTTTCTTACAATCCATCGCCGGACTGGTCATTCCAGTTCAGCCGCGGCAACATCAGTGGCCTGGACCAGTTGGAGCCCGGTGAAGATATACGCCGTACGACCATATCGGCTACCTACGGCCATGCGTTTAACGATGGCAATTGGCAGACGACGCTGGCATGGGGCAGGAGCGTGAGGAAATCGCGTGAACCGATGATGGGCTACCTGCTTGAATCGACTCTTCGCTTCAGTAGTGTCCATGCAGTATTCGGCAGGCTGGAGCAGGTCGGCAGCGACGAACTGATACGTGAGAACGACCCGGCGCAACGGCAAATGTTCAAGCTCAAGAAATTCACCATCGGCTACTTTCACGACGTCAAGACACACGGCCCGCTGAAGTTCGATGCCGGTGTATTTGCGAGCAGGCATTTGCTCCCCTCCAGTGCGGCCTCCTACGGAAACGATCCAACGTCTTACATGCTGTTCATCCGTTTCAAGTTGCAGTAACCGCGCATGCGCCTTTTGGGAGGGCGATGCAATGCAAAATATGAAATAATAGCGGCCTTGCATTTCGACAATGCTTGGTCTTTTCTTTTCTTGCCCCTTTTCTGCCCCCACATCTGCAATACCTGACGAAATCACTCAACTTTGGTATACTTGAGCAAAATGTTCGGGAATTCCCGATTGGTTTGCGCTTGAAAAAGCTGGGAGTTGAGGTTTATGCGTCTGACCACAAAAGGCCGGTTTGCAGTGACTGCAATGATCGATCTGGCGTTGCGTGAAGACAAAGGTCCGGTGACGTTGTCCGGGATCAGCCAACGGCAGGAAATTTCGCTGTCGTACCTGGAGCAGTTGTTCGGCAAGCTGCGCCGCCATGAAATCGTCGAATCGGTGCGTGGCCCTGGCGGCGGGTATACGCTGGCCCGGCGTGCGGAAGATGTCACCGTTGCCGACATTATCATCGCGGTCGATGAGCCGCTGGACGCGACCCAATGCGGCGGCAAGGAAAATTGTCACGGCCATGAGCATGGCACTCGCTGCATGACGCATGATCTGTGGGCGACGCTCAATGCGAAGATGGTTGAATATCTGGATTCCGTGTCACTGAAAGATTTGGTTGATCAGCAAAAACAGAAAAATGCTGAAAACAATGTGGTCGTGATGCATCGTTCCCACGCTGCTGCTTGATTGAATTGGAGTGAAATACCGTATGAACGCCCCTTTGGAAAAAAGCCTGATCGACACCATCAAGGCACCGCATTTCCCGATTTACATGGACTACTCGGCGACGACGCCGGTCGATCCGCGCGTGGCTGACAAGATGATTCCGTATCTGCGCCAACAGTTCGGCAATCCGGCGTCGCGCAGCCACATGTACGGCTGGGACGCGGAGAAGGCAGTGGAAGAAGCGCGTGCGCATGTGGCAGCGCTGGTCAATGCCGATCCGCGTGAAATCATCTGGACTTCCGGCGCTACCGAAGGCAACAATCTCGCACTGAAAGGCGCCGCGCATTTTTACAAGACCAAGGGCAAGCATATCATCACGGTGAAGACCGAGCACAAGGCGGTACTCGATACCGTGCGCGAACTGGAGCGCCAAGGGTTCGAAGCGACCTACCTGCAACCGCAGGACAACGGCCTGATCACGTTGCAACAACTTGAAGAGGCAATCCGCCCGGACACCATTCTGGTCTCGGTGATGCTGGTGAATAATGAAATCGGCGTGATCCAATCGATTCCTGAAATCGGCGAACTGTGCCGCGCCAAGGGCATCATCTTCCACTGCGACGCTGCGCAGGCAACCGGCAAGGTCCATATCGACCTCGAAAAATGGAAGGTCGACTTGATGACCTTCACCGCGCACAAGACCTATGGACCGAAAGGCATAGGCGCGCTGTACGTGCGCCGCAAGCCGCGCGTGCGCATCGAGGCGCAGATGCATGGCGGCGGACACGAGCGCGGTTTGCGTTCAGGCACGCTGCCGACGCACCAGATCGTCGGCATGGGCGAAGCCTTCCGCATCGCCAAGGAAGAGATGGACGAGGAAATCGTGCGCATCAAGGCGTTGTGCGATCGTCTTGCAAAAGGTCTGACCGAGATCGAGGAAGTGTATGTAAACGGCGACATGGAACACCGCGTTCCGCACAATCTGAATGTGAGCTTCAACTATGTCGAAGGCGAATCGCTGATCATGGCGATCAAGGATATCGCGGTGTCGTCCGGTTCGGCCTGCACCTCGGCCAGCCTGGAGCCGTCCTATGTGCTGCGCGCGCTGGGCCGCAGCGACGAATTGGCGCACAGTTCGATTCGCTTCACCATCGGCCGTTTCACGACCGAGGAGGACATCGATTTCACGATCAACCTGATCAAGACCAAAGTCGCGAAGCTGCGCGAACTGTCGCCGCTGTGGGATATGTACAAGGAAGGGATCGATCTTTCCACGATCCAGTGGGCCGCGCACTGATCTTCAACCAGTTACAGGAGCATCATATGTCTTACTCTGAAAAAGTTCTGGACCATTATGAAAACCCGCGCAATGTCGGCGCGTTTGACAAGGGCGATGAAACGATCGGCACCGGCATGGTCGGCGCGCCGGCTTGCGGTGACGTCATGAAGCTGCAGATCAAGGTCGGCGCCAACGGCGTGATTGAAGACGCGAAGTTCAAGACCTACGGCTGCGGTTCTGCAATTGCCTCGTCGTCACTCGTGACCGAATGGGTGAAGGGAAAGACGCTGGACCAGGCGCTGACGATCAAGAACACGCAGATCGCGGAAGAACTTGCGCTGCCGCCGGTAAAGATTCACTGTTCGATTCTGGCAGAAGACGCGATCAAGGCAGCGGTGCAGGATTACAAGACCAAGCACGGCGTAGAGTCGAAGGAAGCGGCCTGATTTAGTCGCAACATACGCAAAGGTAGCAAACACCATGGCAGTCACATTGACCGAAAAAGCTGCAAAGCACATCAACCGTTATCTCGAACGGCGCGGCAAGGGTCTCGGCCTGCGCTTCGGCGTGCGCACGACCGGCTGCTCCGGACTTGCATACAAGCTCGAATACGTCGACGAGCGTGCGCCGGAAGACCAAGTGTTCGAATCGCACGGCGTGAAGGTGTTTGTCGATCCTAAGAGCCTGCCGTATATCGACGGCACCGAACTCGACTTTGCGCGCGAGGGGCTGAACGAAGGCTTCAAGTTCAACAATCCGAACGTGAAGGACGAGTGCGGTTGCGG
>DASVLY010000127.1:0-7082 GCA_036384635.1 Noviherbaspirillum sp.
GCGCATAAAAGCGCGTCTTTTTGCGCCAGGCGTTGTTGCGAATTCTCGCGATAGCAATGGCTATCGCTGCGATTCGCGCCTAGCCTGGCGTAAAAATCCATCGCTTTTATTTGCGCATCCCGTTGCCAAGTGACCCACTAGGGCCTGTCCTCAATGAGTTTGGGAATGAACCCGGAGGGAACGGGCCGTATGCGCCGCATGCCGGTGTTGCGGCTGCTTGCCGTAGCACCGCTACGACGCGTCGCCGCGCCTGGGCCTGCAACGCATACGGCCCGTTCGCACTCCCAAACTCATTGATGACAGGCCCTAAAGTGGCCTAATTTGTTCTTGCTTGTTGCGCAAGTTAGCTTTCACTGAAACTTTGTTTTCCATTTGTTACGCTGGGGGGATGGGAAACCTCAATCGCGCTAGAATCAATACTGGTGTTCATGCCCGGAAAACGTTTTGTCCACACTGTCCTTTGATCCTGAATTTCTTTCCGTTGAATCCATTGCGGGTGAACCGGCGATTGTACCGGAGCGCCTGACCATTGAAGGTTTGCGCGCTCGCTTTGCCGATCCGCCGCAATGGCAACCGGAAAGATTCGATGAGCATTTGCTGCGCAGGAGGACTGGAGCGCTGACTCCGGCATCGGTGTTGCTGCCTATCGTCGCGCGCGATGATGGACTCACTCTGCTGCTGACGCAGCGCACCGCTCACCTGAACGATCATGCCGGCCAAGTCAGTCTGCCAGGAGGGCGTGTGGACGAATCTGATGCCTCAGTGATTGAAACCGCACTGCGCGAGACCGAGGAAGAAGTCGGCCTGCACCGTCGTCATATCGAAGTACTGGGCATGCTGCCTGATTACTTCACCAGCACCGGCTTTCAGGTTACGCCGGTGGTGGCGCTAGCCCAGCCTCCCTTTGACTTGCGCGCTGACCCATTTGAGGTGGCGGAAATTTTCGAGGTGCCGTTGACCTTCCTGATGGACGGCATGAACCATCAGCGTCGTTCAATCGAACTGCCTGATGGTATTGGTCGCCGCAGTTTCTATGCCATGCCTTATCAGCGCTTTTTCATCTGGGGGGCAACTGCGGGCATGCTGCGCAACCTGTTTCATTTTCTGCGCGCATAACCTGTACCAGTTTGATTCATACGTTGTGCTGCGTTATCGTATGGCTTATTCGATTTTCAAGGCTGGCTGATGACCTTTCTTTCCATTCTTTGCGCACTATTGATCGAGCAACTGAAACCCTTGCGTGGGGATAATCCGATGTACGTGGCGATCAAGCAACTTGCAGTGCGTACGGAGGCAGCGTTCAATGCGGGGCAGGAGGATCATGGCCGCATGGCATGGTTCGCGATGATGCTGATACTGATGTTGCCGACGGCGCTGGTGTACTGGCTGTGCGTGAAGATCAGCCCGTTTGCGGCGCTCGCATGGAATATCCTGATCGTGTACCTGACGCTGGGCTTTCGCCGCTACAGCCATTACTTCACTTCGATTCAGTTGGCTCTCAACAGCGGGGACGAGGCGGCGGCGCGCAGCTTGTTGGCGGAGTGGACCAGGCAGGATACCGCTACGATGAATGGCAGTGATATCGCACGGGTATCGGTCGAAAAGGCGTTGGTCACCACGCATCGCAACGTGTTCGGCGTGTTTTTCTGGTTTCTGATGCCGTTGGGGCCCGCATGCGCGGTGATGTACCGCTTGGCCGAGCATTTGGCGCGCGCCTGGAACGAGCCTGAGCACATGAAAAACGAAGCATTCGGACGCTTTGCCGCCAAGGCGTTCTACTGGATCGACTGGATTCCGGCGCGTCTGACTGCAATTGCATTTGCGATCGTGGGCAATTTCGAGGATGCGATCTATGCATGGCGTAATTTTGCGCACCGCTGGCAGGATGAGGCAATCGGCATCATCCTGTCGTCTGGAGGCGGGGCGATGGGCTTGCGCCTTGGCTGTGCCAAGGAAACGGCAGCCGATCTGCCGACGCTGGACGCTGCGAGCATGGATGTGGCCGGTGTCGCGCCGGATATGCCCCCTGGCGAAGAAGCCACTGCACGCGCGTTGCAAAGTACGGTCGGACTGGTGTGGCGCGCGCTGCTGCTATGGATGCTGATGTTGCTGTTGCTGTCGTTTGCGGTCTGGCTTGGTTGATGCAAATTTTACATCGTGCAATGTTATTTCACATCAACTCTTATATAAGATATCATTTGCAAGAATTCTGAGGGCTTGGCGCTGTACCGTGACGCTGGGCAACCCAGTCCGGCGCTGCCGTTGAGAACTTTCAATAGGGCGGACCGGCTTCATCCTAAAGGCAAGGCGCATCCATGGCCGATCCGACCGACAACCGTAAAACGCTCGCGCGCGAGTTTTTCATCCAGGGTTTGACCAGCAGTGGCAGGCAATTCCGGCCGAGCGATTGGGCCGAACGCTTATGTGGGGTGATGGCTTGTTTCCGGCCTGAGGGATCGGGAGGGCGTCATGCCCATCTTCAGTATTCGCCCTACGTGCGGCCGACAGTACTGGGTGGGGTGAAATCGGTGGTTGTCAATGAGGCGCTGCGCGAGATCGAGCCATTGGCTTATCATTTCGTGCTTAACTTTGCAAAAGACAACGATTTGCAAATCATAAACGCCTGCCCGTTGCCGGAGCCGGACGAGAACAAGTAGTGTTCATGGTCAGCCTGCCGCCGCAAGGAGGAACGCTCGCTGCAGCGTGTAATCCTATACAAAACGGAGGTGAAGCATGAGGGCGACCAGGATCGAACACGATACTTTCGGTGCAATCGAAGTGCCGGCCGAGCGTTTATGGGGAGCGCAGACGCAGCGCTCGCTCGAACATTTCCGGATTTCGTCCGAACGCATGCCGGATGCGCTCATCACGGCGCTGGCGCTGGTCAAGCGTGCCGCCGCTGCTGTCAACCGTGATCTCGGCCTGCTCGATGCTAGGAAAGCGGATGGGATCATTCGTGCAGCCATTGAAGTGATCGACGGCATGCATCGCGAGGAATTTCCGTTATCGGTGTGGCAAACCGGTTCCGGCACACAGACCAACATGAACATGAATGAAGTGCTCGCCAACCGCGCATCGGAGTTGCTGGGCGGGCCGCGCGGCGAAGGCAGACTGATCCACCCGAACGACGACGTCAACCGCGGCCAGTCGTCTAATGATGTGTTCCCGGCGGCGATGCATGTGGCGGCCGCGACCGCGCTGAAAAACGATCTGTTGCCCGCGCTGCGCGCATTGCGTGCGACGCTGGAACAAAAATCGTCGGAGTTTTCCGCCATCGTCAAGATCGGCAGGACGCACTTGCAGGATGCGACACCGCTCACGCTCGGTCAGGAGTTTTCCGGCTATGTCGCGCAGCTCGACCATGCAATTGTCGCCATTGCAGCGACGCTGCCCGCGCTGTGCGAGCTGGCCACCGGCGGCACTGCGGTAGGTACCGGGTTGAATGCACATCCCGAGTTCGGTGCCAGGGTTGCGGCTGAACTGGCGCGCGCCACCAGCTTTCCATTCGAAAGCGCTCCCAACAAGTTCGCGGTGATGGCCGCGCATGATGCGCTGCTGGCCGCGCACGGTGCGCTCAAGACGTTGGCCGCAGCGTTGACCAAGATCGCCAACGATGTCCGTTGGCTGGCGTCCGGGCCGCGCTCTGGCTTGGGCGAAATCAGCATCCCGGAGAACGAGCCGGGCAGTTCCATCATGCCGGGCAAGGTCAATCCGACACAGTGCGAAGCGTTGACGATGCTGTGCTGTCAGGTGTTCGGCAACGATGTCGCGATTAATATCGGTGGTGCGTCGGGCAACTTTGAACTGAATGTCTACAAGCCCTTGATCGCGCATGCGTTCCTGCAGAGTGTGCGCCTGCTGGCCGACGGCATGCGCAGCTTCGATGCGCATTGCGCGTGCGGCATCGTCGCCAATCGCGAACGCATCGAAGAGCTGACGGAGCGCTCGCTGATGCTGGTAACGGCGCTTGCACCTCATATCGGCTATGACCGCGCAGCGCAGATCGCTAAGCATGCGCATAAGGAGGGTACAACGCTCAAGCAGGCAGCGTTGGCTCTTGGTTATGTGAGCGAGGAAGATTTCGAGCGATGGGTGCAGCCGGCGCAAATGACCGGGCCTGCATACCATGACCGGCTGTAAAGGCTTCAGGTCGTTTTGCGCTGTGCTCTGTCGGGTAATGCGCGTCAGGATGCGCAGGCTGTCTCTGAGGTGATAAATGAGAGATACCCTAGTGGTCCGTCACAGCCCGATTTGCGGATTCTGCCGGCCGCTCGAAGGCGATTGCAGCGTTGCAAATCCGCGCGATAGCACCCGCTATCGCTGTGGTTTGCGCCTTGCACTCGCCCCCGATCCGCTCGGCAGAACCCGCAAATCGAGCTGCGACGAACCACTAGTGCGGGACTTCAGTGGAAACGAAGTCCCGCACCAGGTTATACGGTGGGAACCGGGAATGAGAGGAGAGGCGAAAGAGTTGGTTGTTTGTTTACTACCCTCGCGGTGTGCCGCGCCTTACCAGATTCACAATCGCCAGCAGTATCACGGCTCCGAGGAACGATACCAGCAACGAGGATATGCTGAAGTCGTTCTGGTTGATGGTGCCGGTGCCAAACAGCGGAGCAAGCAGCCATCCGCCGAGCAGTGCGCCGACGATGCCTACGACGACATTGAGCAACAGTCCCTGTTGCGCATCTGTTCGCATCACCAGGCTGGCCAGCCAGCCGAGAATGCCGCCGACAACAATCCAGATAATGAAGTTCATGGTTACCTCCTAAATGTTGAAAAATTGGCTAGCTTGATAGACTGGCTGCCTGTCCAATGGTTCATTGCCGGGCTTACTCCAAGCCACTGCTGTCCCGGCGTTGCCTCTTGTCCGTGTATGGCAACGGAAGCGGCGAGAAACCTTCTTCGTCCTCGACCAGGACGGTTGCTCCTTCTGCTGACTGGGTCAATTCGGTGGCATATGCATAGGCATCCTCCTTGGCATCAAATGTCGCAAGCGGTTCTTCAAACCCCTTTTCCGATACATCCCATTTCCCGTGCAGGCCGGGCGATATGCAGATCACTAGTGGAGCGTTTGGATCGGATCCCATATCGGCAACCTCCTCGCTCTTGTTTGCGTTCAGCGCAAGAGCGTTATTTCATGTGCCTTGGCACTACCGGTGGGAGCCGTCAGGCGGCCGGACAAGGCCAAGATCGAAAAAAACATGGCTTAAGAGTGCAAATCCTGTGCCTGTGTCGTGCTGCGGGAATCGAGGGAGAGAGAGGAATTTTGCTCTTAATGCTTGTAAATGTTCCAAGCGGCTTTGAAAACAATACAGGGGAGCGCACAATGTATACGTGGCGTAATATCGCGCGAAATAATTTGAAACAAAATCTATTGCATCCGGAAACTTAATCATCGACAAGCTGTCATTTGTTACAACCGAGTACGTCGTTACTCGCACTAGAACCTTATCATTAACAGAGGAGCACATTATGGCTGACCATACTGAACATGCACTGGCAGGACAAGAGACTTATGATCCAAACCGTCTTCTGGATACCTTGCTGGAAAAAATGAATTTGAAAAACGATGCCGCGCTTTCGCGCATGCTGGAAGTCGCGCCGCCGGTCATCAGCAAGATCCGGCACCGCAGATTGCCGATCGGCGCCTCGTTGCTGATCCGCATGCATGAAACTACCGGCATGAGCATTCGTGAACTGCGCGACTTGATGGGCGACCGCCGCACCAAGTACCGCCTGAGCGATGCACAAGGGAAACCGAAGCCGGAAGCGCCGAGTCAGCAAAGCGTGATGCATTAAAAAGTGAGCCGGCATCAGGCTCGCCATTCACTGCTTGCAGCGTCCGGTGTCTTGCCGATGGAAGATCGCTTCTTGATTTGCTTCCATTGACAGGGTGCCGGGCGCTGTTTGCTTTGTGCTTTTGCATTGCCATGCGGTTCTGCCGGAAGTGGTCAATGCGGCCTGTTGAAGCCATGTAAATACAAATTCCAGGACGCATGCCGAAGCCTCCGTTATTCCCGCTGGCGAGGGAATAAACGGAGGCTTTGGGGAGGAACATCGAGCAATTACGACATTGATGAAGGGGCATGCATGCGCTCTGCAAAATCGCCAAGCACCTTTCGGATCCGAGGATCGTTTTCAAGATTGCCCGACTCTTTCAGCAAGGCCGCTACTTTCTTTTGACACTCCATCATATTGCCGATTTGTTCTGCGCCTTCAGGGGATGGATTTCCATCCGCACCTAGGAGACCTGACAGGGGGTAAAGAGGAAGAACTTGCGTGAAGGTTGCCACTTACCTAGCCTGAGGAGTACATCAAGCGTCCTTGCTTTTAGGAGGCTGTTCTACGAGGAAGCATTTTCATTAACTACTTTATTCTGCCTTGTTGCGGCACATGAAATAAGCAGCGGCGAGTCCGCCAAGAGCCCCAATGCCCCCGAAGAAGGCCACTATTTTCGTGTATGAGGGACTGCTGGAGTCGGAATCGGGGGAGGCATAGGCTCCACCACCGTAGGCGCCACTAGCGCCAGAATCGCGCATGACATGGTGGGGGTAAGCAGGGGAACCGACGGAATGCATCAAGTTCTCTGCTAAGAGCGCCGTTGTTGCTAAGGTTCCGGTAGCTACCAAACCAGCCACGAGCTTAGGGTTGTTCTTCATGGTATTTACCGCGCGCGTCACGCCGTTTGTCAGTTGTGCTGTTCCATTCTTGAGCTGCTCTGCCAGCTGTCTGGCCGAGGCCGGGCGCTGCTGGCTTTGAAGTGCTTGGTTCGGATGAGGGAGTGCATTCTCCTGGGGAGATTCTATATCTGGTTCGGTCTGTATAACGACATGTTGAGGTTCGAGCATTTGAACAGGTCAAATATGCTGAGAAGATGTCAAGTTATTATTGCTAATCACACTAAATTCCATAAAGAATTAAGATGTACAACGTTCTTTCGCCAATGCTCTAAGGCTGTCCCTCATTGAGAATACGATCTGAACTTCCTTTAACTTGCATATCCCGATGAGATGAACGAAAGAACTTAGATTAGTGATATATATGACAACGCAGTTCCTTGTTGATTCAATTACACCAAA
>DASVLY010000128.1:0-9094 GCA_036384635.1 Noviherbaspirillum sp.
TCAGGCCTCGATTGCGCCGACGGCACCTGGTTCGTTTTACAGCCGGTGCATATCCATATCGCCCGCGACCATCTGGTGCTGACCGATCCCAGGCAACTGATGCTGTCGGAACAAGATTCGCGCGCGCTGTTCGAGATCGCCAGACCGCTGTTCGATGAAGCCGGCAAGACTTTACTTTACGGTAATGCCGGAACCTGGTTTGTGCGCGCCGACGACTGGGCCGAGCTGCAGACCTCGACGCCGGATGCCGCCGCCGGCCGCAACATCGATATCTGGATGCCGGGCGGCCCCGGCGAACGCGACTGGCGCAAGGTGCAGAACGAAGTGCAGATGCACTGGTTCGATTCCGCGATTAATGCGCAACGGGAAGTACGCCGCGAAAAGCCTGTCAACTCGATCTGGCTGTGGGGAGGCGCAGCGGCTGCAGACACTCCGGCGTCAAGCCGGTACACTGCGGCATTCAATTTCTGCGCATGGATGCAGGCGTTTTGCATTCAGGTGTCAACGCATGCGCATGCCGACACCGCTTCCACAGTCATTGCAGCCAAACCGCAGCAGGGCCTGATCGTGCTCGACGCCTTGCTGGAACCGGCGCTCGCGAACGACTGGGCGCGCTGGCTGGCGGGCATGCATGCATTGGAAGAAAAATGGTTCGCGCCGCTGCTCCAGGCGCTTCAGAGCGGCGCGATCGAGCGGCTGTCGCTGGTTGCCACCCACGACGCGCAGATTTCCGAATTTGTCGTCACCCGCACTTCCCTGCGAAAATTCTGGATTAAACCTTCGCTGTCGCCTATTTGTTCATGACCCGCATTACCACCCGTTCCTATTCCTTTCGCACTGCCGAAATGCTGCGCCAGCAAGGCGTTCATCCTGTGCTGGCGCGCCTGTATGCAGCGCGCGGCCTGGCCGATATGCGCGAACTTTCCAGTGAACTGACAGCGCTGATCCAGCCATCGGGCCTGCTGCATATCGATGCAGCCGCCGTCTTTCTCGCCGATGCGATAGACGCACGAAAAAAACTGGTGATCGTCGCCGACTACGACTGCGACGGGGCAACCGCCTGCGCGGTCGCGTTGCGCGGCTTGCGCGCGCTTGGCGCGCACGTCGATTTCATCGTGCCCAACCGCTTCGAATACGGCTATGGTTTGACGCCCGAGATTGTCGAACTGACCGCCAGGGAAAAGTCACCCGACATCATCGTCACTGTCGACAACGGCATTGCCAGCATTGACGGGGTGGCCGAAGCGAACCGGCGCGGCATCGAAGTCGTCGTCACCGACCACCACCTGCCGGCCGACACCTTGCCTGCTGCGCGCGTGATCGTGAACCCGAACCAGCCTTCATGCGGTTTTCCGAGCAAGAACCTGGCCGGCGTCGGCGTGATGTTCTACGTGCTGCTGGCGCTGCGCGCCGAATTGCGCAGGCGCGGCGCGTTCGATGCGCAGACACAGCCCAGGCTCGATGCGCTGCTCGACCTGGTGGCGCTCGGCACCGTCGCCGACGTCGTCAAGCTCGATGCCAACAACCGCATCCTGGTGGCGCAGGGCCTGAAACGCATGCGCGCCGGCCGCATGCAGCCCGGCGTCGCCGCGCTGTTTCGCGCAGCAGGCCGGGAAGCGCGGCGCGCTACGCCGTTCGACCTCGGCTTTGCGCTCGGCCCTCGCCTGAACGCAGCGGGGCGCCTGTCTGACATGTCGCTCGGCATAGAATGCCTGACTACCGACGATGAGGGCCGCGCCTGGGCGATTGCGCAACAGCTCGATGCCATCAACCGCGAGCGGCGCGACATCGAAGCGGAAATGCAAGACACTGCGCTGGTACTGCTGGATACCTTCAATCCACAGAACAACGCAACCATCAGCGTGTTCGATGAATCGTGGCATCAGGGCGTGATCGGTATCGTCGCATCTCGCCTGAAAGACAAGTTCCACCGCCCGACCATCACCTTCGCGCCGGGCGGTGACGGGCTGATCAAAGGCTCCGGCCGCTCGATCGCCGGATTCCACCTGCGCGATGCTCTTGACCTGGTGTCCAAGCACGCTCCCTCAGTGATCACGAAATTCGGTGGCCATGCGATGGCTGCCGGCCTGACGATACGCGCCGACGCATTCGACGCCTTCGCCGCCGCGTTCGAAGCGGTGGGCCGCGAATGGCTCACGCAAAACCAGCTGGAGCGCGTGATCGAAACCGACGGGCCGCTGGAAGACGCCTATTTCACGCAGCAGTTCATCGAGCTGCTCGAAGGCCAGGTATGGGGCCAGGGATTCGCGCCGCCCCTGTTCTGCGACGAATTCCGCGTGCTGAACCAGCGCATTCTGAAGGAGAAACACCTGAAGCTGATGCTGGAAAAGGACGGCCGCCGCTACGATGCAATCTGGTTCGGCTATGCCGGGCAGTTGCCGGAAAAGGCGACGGTCGCGTATCGGCTGGATGCGAATGAATATAACGGGGTGACGAGGGTTCAGCTACTGATTGAGCATGCACAGTGAGCATGCACAGGCGGCGTAGTTCAGAACCTGCTCAGGGTATCAGACCGTTTTCGTCAGCGCCTGCAGCTTGTTCGCCAGCACTGCGAATTCGCGTTCGATCACATCTATCCGGGCGACGATATCCTCAGGCATCCCTGATTTCAACTGCGTCTCCAGATCTCTGAGCAGCGCAGCCAGGCGTGCGCCTCCCATAGACGCAGTACTTCCGCACAGCGCATGTGCGGTTGTCTTCAACTGCGCAGCGTCGCCTTCGGCTACTGCCTGATGCAAGGCGATCAGGCGCATCTCGCCGTCCTTCAGGTACATATCGGCCAGCATGGGGAAGGCGGCGCCGAGTATTTTCCGGCTTTCCTCCACCTTATCGTCTCTCTCAGCTGCGGGTACGGGGACCGCTTGCTTCGCAAGGGCGGGCAGCCAGCGCGCCAACGTTTCCTGCAACGCCTGCGGGCGGACCGGCTTGGACAGAAAGTCGTCCATTCCGGCCGCCACGCATTTTTCCCGTTCGCCCAGCATCGCATGTGCAGTCAGCGCAACGATCGGCAGGCGACAGCCGGGCGCTTCGCCTGCGCGAATGCGCTGCGTCGCCTGGTAACCGTCCAGCACCGGCATCTGGCAATCCATCAGCACCAGGTCGTAATTCTGTTTGCGCACCATCGCAACCGTCTCCTCGCCATTGGCCGCAACGGCGACGCTGCAGCCCAGCAGCTTCAGCATGTGCTGTGCAACCAGTTGATTGACTTCGTTGTCGTCAGCCACCAGAACCCGGCATCCGGCAAACGGCAATGCGCTCTCCTTGCGCTCGGTACGCGATGCCGGCAACGACGATGCGGTGAGAAATGGCAACGGACCGCCTCGTTCGGCGCCGCACAGCACCTTCAGCATGTCGATCAGTACACGCTGTGATACCGGTTTGCTGAGGAAGGCCGAGAAACCCGCCTGTTCGTAACGGTCCGTATTGCTTGCCTGCGAGAGTGAGCTCATCAGAATCAGGTGTGTGCTGCAGCAAGCCGGGATATGCTTGATGGTGCCTCCCAGTATGTCGCCGTTCATCTCCGGCATCAGATGGTCGATGATCGCAATGCGGTAGGGATCGCCCTCGGCCGCTGCCCGCTGCAGCGCCAGCAGCGCCTGGTACGCGCTGCTGAAACCGTCGGCCCGCATACCGTGCAGCATCAGTTGCTCTTCGAGCACGCGCCGGTTCACCGGATGGTCGTCCACGTACAGTATGCGCACCCCGGCCAGTTCCTTCGCCCTGACGCTCTCGAGCGGCGCATGCGGCACCAGCGGCAGTTCGAGTTCGAACCAGAATGTGCTGCCGCGGCGCGGTTTGCTGTCAACGCCGACGCGGCCCCCCATCATCTCGACCAGCAGTTTACAAATGGTCAGCCCGAGCCCGGTGCCCCCATACTGCCGCGTGGTAGATGCATCGGCCTGCGTGAATTTTTCGAATATCGTGCCGGCCTTTTCGGGAGAAAGGCCAATACCGGTATCGGTCACCGACAACTTCAGCACACAGCGCCCATCCGTGCCGCCAGCGATAGGCTGCATATCGACCAGCACATGGCCTTGTTCGGTGAACTTGATTGCATTGCTGATCAGGTTGGTCAGCACCTGGCGGATGCGAGTCGGGTCGCCGACCATCATCTGAGGAAACGCCGGCGGATAATGCATGATCAGCTCCAGCCCCTTGCTTTCGGCGGCAAAGGCTTGCGCATTGCACACCGTTTCCATTTCATGCAACAGGTCGAACGGGATGCGCTCCAGGTCGAGCTTGCCGGCTTCGATCTTGGAAAAATCGAGAATGTCGCTGATCAGGCCGAGCAAGCTCTCCGCGCTACCCTGCGCCACACGCGCGAATTCACGCTGTGACGACGTCAGTTCGGTGCTCTGCAGCAGCTCCAGCATGCCGATCACGCCGTTCATGGGCGTGCGGATTTCGTGGCTCATATTGGCAAGGAAAGTACCCTTGGCAGCATTGGCCTCGTCCGCCTCGATCCTGGCGCGCACTGCCTCGTTACGCTCGCTTTCACGTTCCTTCAACGCCTTGATCGCTGTCTCCAGCGCCTGGCGTATCAATTCGATCTCCCGGTCCGCCTTTTCTGCGCCGACGGTGGCATCGAAGTCGCCTTGGGCAATGCGCTCCAACGGTTTCTGCAGATTGAGCAGGGGCTGCAACGCAACGCGCATGCGGCGCAGGTAGATTTCAAGACCTGCCATCAGTACCACAAACAGGATCAAGGCAGTCAGCAGCAATCCCGGATACAAGCTGCGTCGCGACGGAGTAAAGTCCATGCCGATTTCGACATAGCCGACCGTTTCGCTCGCCTCATCCAGCTTGCTATCGCCAAAATCCAGCAAGTCGCCTCCCTTCCTGGTTTTCACCCGCACCGGCGCGACAAACTGCAGATAGGGGGCGGCCCCGACGATCCGTTTGACGCGCCCGGTCAGCGTCGTCACCACGCCCGGACCATTGGACGGCGCTTTGGTCAAGAGTGGTATCGCAGGTGCATCGGGTTTGCGGTAGGTGGCCAGCACCCGCATGTTTTCCTTGCTGTAGATGCGCACGATCCCGATATCGGGAATCGACGATGCATAATCCTCGATGCGCTCCAGCGCACTGCTACCGGGTGAAAAAAACAGCGGCACGCTCATGTCATCGATGACCGGCAGCATCTGGCGCCCCTGCTTTTCCATGCTGGCCGCGATCAGATAATTCCCGCCAAGGAAGGTGCTCGCCAGCGTCAGGAAATACAGCAGCGTGGCGGCCCACAGCAGCATGATGCGCACCCGCCAGAGCAGGCTGTTGCGGTTGTGACGCTCATTGGACATCGGCCAGCTCCCTGAGTTTGGCCGGTATCGACAGGCCGAAGCGCGTTGCCGCACCAGCGTTGACGACGATCCTGGCAGTGGCCAGCGGTGTAATCGCTTCACCGTGAATGGTGGAGGCATCCGGGATTTTCTTCAGCCGATCCAGCACCAGCCGAGCAATCTCGGCGAAGTCCGGCGTCGCGCTCAATACTGCTCCCTCCTTCAGCAATGCCGGCGAAAATGCCAGCACCTGCAGGTTGTTCTTCACGCTGAAAGCCATCAAGTCCAGGATCGCACGCCGGCTCAAAATGCTGCTGTCGGGGGCAAGCCACAGTCCATGGATTTTTTTCTCGTACAGCTCCTGCGCCGCCAAAGGCACGGCGCGGTCGGACGGGACCTCCAGATGCACAATTTCCATGCCGTTGCGGCGTGCAGCAGCCTCGGCCTCCAGCATCATGTAGCGGGTCTGACGGCCGGTGATCACGCCGATGCGTCGCAGACCGGGGTCGAGCAGCTTCCATGCGGCGAACTGCGAAGACAGCGACGGAATGCCGGAAACTCCCTTCATCGACGGCGTCACCAAGTCGAATTCCTCGAAATTGAGCACTTGGCAAAACACCACCTGCTTCGACGCTAACCGCTGACGCGCCAGTTGCGCGGCCAACAAGCCGATGGCGACCACCTGCCGCGTGTTCGAGTTCTGGACTGCAGACACGATCTCGCTTTCCTTGCCGAGTCCGCCGCCCATGTTGTAGCTCTCGATCTTTTCGCCGTAAGCGGCAGCGATCGCCTTGGCCACGCCGGTCACTGATGGCTTGTCATCGGACAAGAGCAGGATGATGTCGGCGTGCGCAGTCTGCGCAACCAAAGCCAGCAGCATGAACAGGACGCGCAGATACATACGCTAAAAATCCAGTTGCAGTTGCAGGGAGTACGTGCGTCCGTCTGCCGGCACCCGTTCCAGCGGCTCCAATTCACGCGACGCGATGGTATAGGTCGTCCGGTTCAACAGGTTATGCACACGCAGCGATGCGCGCCAGCCGCCCGCGGGCAGGCTGGTGTTAATCGCTGCATTCATCAGCAGACAGGCTGGCACATCGGCGGTGCGGCTGCCATCGGCATTGAGACGTCCGCGCACGCTGCCGGTGTAATGAGCCTCCAGCGCCGCGTCCATGTTCGGCCATGGCAGCGCCCGGCTGACGCCGATCTTCGCCTGGTAGCGCGGCGAACTCGGCGCCTCCTCGGCTCCTTGCGTTCCTCTTTGCAGAATCGTGGATGCATAGAAGCTGCCGTGATCGGCCTGCTTGATCCTGACATCCGCCTCCACCCCTGCCATTTCCTGTGTCACACCGGAATTGCGGTACTGAATACAGCGTTCCGGCCCGAGATCGCAACCAACACCGTTGAACCGGGACGTGACGACTTGTACCGGCGAGTCCGACAAGCGGGTGATGAAAGTCCCCACGCGCCATTTGATGCCGGGCTGCGCTTGATGTTCAAGCAAGGCTTCCAGCGAACGCGCCACTTCCGGCCGCAACTTCGGGTTTGCCCATAACGTTTCTGCAGCTGGCTGGCCGTCCTGGTACAGCGATTCGTACACCGTCGGCGCGCGGTATGCTTCGCCGTACATCAGCTTGGCAGTCGTGCTGGAAGAGAGTTCCTGCACATAGGCCAGGCGCGGCGACAGACGCGACTTGACGCCATCGGAGAAACCACGATAAGCGTCATAGCGTGCACCAAGAAACAGTTTGCCCGGCCCGAAGCGCATCTCGTCCTGCATGAACAGCGCCCACTGGCCGTAACCGGGCTGCGAATCGACCGTGACGATGCCGCTGCGTATCGTCCCCGGCTGATCCCCCACCTCCTGGCGGGTGGCAATACGTTTAGCCTCGATGCCGGCCAGCAGGTGGTGGCTGCTCATGAAAAAGCGGTCGTAACGCAATTCGATTCCATACTGATGACTGCTCAGATCCGACACATTGATATAGTCTGCCGGCGGCACGCGCATGCCGGAATAGGTGTACGGGTAATCGCCCTGTTCCCCTGCCTCGAAATAGTAAGCGCGCAGCGTCGCCATCGCGCCATCGTCCAGCTCACGGTTGATGCCCGCCTCCAGTGCCGCAAGCGATTCCCTCAGCAGCAGGTGCCCGTTCAGCACAGTGCCATAGCTGGCCAGCGGATCGTGCTTGTCGGCGTTGACCAACATGCCCTGCACCCAGGCGTTCTGATACGACACGCGGCCGAACAGACGCGTCTGTCCGAGATCGTCATTGCCTGTGGAAACGCCGTGGTAGCGCGCTTGGCCGAAATCAGCGTTATCCAGTTCGCGCAGATAAACATCGCGACCACGACTATGCAGCCGGCTGACCGAGAAAAAAGTATCAACGCCTTTCTCGTTGACCTGCCCCCACGAACCATAGAGTTTCGCGCTATCGTGGCTGCCCGCTTCCATCGATACCGTTTTGCCTGCGGCATCCCGTCCGCTGCGGGTAATGAGGTTGACTACCGCCAGCACCGCACCGCTGCCGTATAGCGCAGAACCCGGGCCTTTCACAAACTCGATGCGGTCGATGCCCTCGATGTCGAGCTGCTCCATGAAGAAGCTGCCATAGGTCGGCTCATACAGCGGCATGCCGTTGATCAGCGTGAGGATGCGCGAACCGAAATCGCCCGGCACCGCGAAACCGCGCACGCCCAACGCTGGCCACTGGCTGGCCGCATTGTAAAGTCCGGGCAGCGAAGACAAGGCTTCGGCAATGCTGCGATAACCGAAGCGCCGGATGTCTTCGCGCGTGAGCATCGTGACATTGGCGGGCGTCTCGGCCATGGTTTGCACATAGCGCGAGGCGGAGAACACATGGTTCTCCTGTTCCAGCAAATCGAGAAAATCCCCATCTTTCCCGGTCTGCGCATGAAGCTCGGCTGAACACAACGCTGCCAGAATAAAGGCAAGTCCGGCCTGCTTTAGCGCATTTTTCACGCGCATTTCATCCCCCTGAAGATTCGAGCTTACCGCGTCGTCGCACGGTTTCGACATTTCTTGTTCCAGATTGTTATCGAAAAGATATATTGCCCATATGAAAGATGATTGTCGAGAGAAAATTTCCGCTTCTTGCGCCCGCCCCTCCACCTTGAACGAAAAACCTTTACCAAATGCAAAACAACACTATCTTCCTTGTCGTACAGCCAGGGCCGGAGCATCAAAAACTGTTTACAAACAGTGAGTTACCGCAGGCCATTGTAAACAAAGGAGAAACGGGGTTTACTCTTGAGCCGCTTGCAAAACACAGCTTGAAGAGGTGATTTTTTCGCGGAGAGATGCGAATGCGGGAGGGGCAGGCGGCCATGTCTGGCATGATGTAGTTGTCTACGCAACATCCTAACGCCTGCCAAATGAGTGCTACCGGACGCGCCCTGATTCTGCAAGGCTGGAATACGGTTCAACACGAGCTGCTGCCGGAACTGCGGGAGCAGGTCGGAGCGCTGACGCCGAAACTGGAACGCGTCATCCACACCCTGGAATGGGTGCGCATCGAGGAATTCACGGCCGCGTCGTGGTGCGGTGTGGGACGCCCGCCGCACGAACGGGCGTGGCTGGCCAATGCGTTCGTCGCCAAGGCCGTGTTGGGATTGACGACGACCGCCGGCCTGATCGAACGCCTGACGATCGATCGGGCGTTGCGGCGCATTTGCGGTTTCCCGTTGTGCAAACGTTTGCCCTCGGAAGCGACGTTCTCGCGCGCCTTCGAGGAATTCGCCGAGGCGAAACTGGCCGAGCGCGTGCATGAAGCGCTGGT
>DASVLY010000129.1:0-6294 GCA_036384635.1 Noviherbaspirillum sp.
GGATGCAATGCAAGGTGCGCTAGATACGGTCAGCAAAATTGTGTAATTTATGCAGATGGGTACTATTCCCGCACTGGTCCTAAGCTTGTTCGAGATTTTTCCAGAAAGGAAATCGGATATGAACGGCGCAAAGGACGGTGACAACAACCTTGATAAGAAGCCGTCACTCGAAAATAGAACGAAGCCTCGTTCCATATCCAGACGTTTTGCCGCAGGATTGACTACTGCAGTGATTCTGATCTTCGCTATCGCGATTGCAGTCCTCTATGTCGGAGCAGTTCGTGAACAGGAAGCTAACTTGATGAGGAAGGCCGACGAGTACAGGGACTACCTCGCCGGAGCACTTGCAGTGCCGCTCTGGAACTACGACAACGACACGATCAACGCCATATGCAAGACCTTCGCCCAAAACGAGCTTGTTGTGACGCTTGTGCTCAGGAATACTTCGGGATCGGTTGTTCATGTCACGAGGAAAGGGGGCGAGCCGGATGCGCTCAATAGGGCGGGAAAGATATATCACAAAGGCGCAGTGCTGGGGGAGTTTGAACTCTCTCTTACCAAGCGATATGCGAAAGAAGCCGGACGCGCGCTATTGTACAGATTCGGAACGATTGCGCTGATTGTCTCGATCTCTCTTGTCATCCTCACCCATTTCTTTGTGAGCATATTCCTGAAGAAGCCCATAAGTGTTCTCGACAGCATCGTCCGTCCTTATGCAGCCGGAATATACGATGAACCGATGCCGGAAATCCCCTATCTCGAATTTCAGGCGTTCGGAAGTACCTTGGCCCGGATGGGAGAAACGATAAGGGGGCAGATGGAGGAATTGAGGGCGCATCGCGATCACCTGGAGGAAATGGTCAAGCAACGAACAATTGAGCTGACTGCCGCCAAGGAAAAAGCCGAGATTGCCAACCAGGCAAAGAGCGCATTCCTGGCCAACATGAGCCATGAACTGCGCACGCCGCTGAACGGCATTCTGGGATATGCGCAGATACTGCTTCGAGGCAAGAAACTGGGCGAACACGAAATAACAGGGATGAATGTAATCCAGCAATGCGGCGAGCACCTGCTGATACTGATTAACGATATTCTGGATTTCGCCAAGATTGAAGCCGGGAAGCTGGAACTTTACATGGCAGACATCCAATTCATCAGATTTTTGCGCGCTATTGCCGAAATGGTTGAAGTGAAAGCGGTGCAGAAGCATTTGAATTTCAGATGTAACCTGGCGCCGGACTTGCCCGTCTGGGTGCGGGCCGACGAGAGACGGTTGCGCCAGATCCTGCTCAACCTTTTATCCAATGCGGTCAAATTCACCGACCATGGCATGGTGCAGTTGTGCGTGAGCATGACGGCGGCCGGCCGGATGCGTTTCGAAGTGCAGGACACCGGCATCGGCATCGGTGCGGACCAGTTGGACATCATCTTCAAGCCGTTCGAACAGGCGAGCGACATGCAGCGGCGGGCTGGCGGGACAGGTCTGGGTCTTGCCATCAGCCGACAGTTCGTGTGCCTGATGGGCAGCGATATCCAGGTCGAGAGCCGGGTAGGCGAAGGCAGCACGTTCTGGTTCGAACTGGAACTGCCGGTGATCGCGTCGAAAACAGCGGCGTTCCGTGTCCCGAAGGTGACCGGCTACGAGGGTGGGCGCAAAAAGATCCTGGTGGTGGACGATGTGGACGAGAACCGGGCCGTGGCAATCGACATGTTGGATTGGCTGGGTTTCGAGATGAGCGAGGCGGTGAGCGGACTGGACGGACTGGAAAAAGCGCAGGCCCTGCAGCCGGACCTGATCCTGATGGACCTGGTCATGCCGGACATGGACGGGCTGGAAGCCACGCGCCGCTTGCGTCAGTTGCCCGCGCTCAAGGATGTGCCTGTCATCGCGATTTCCGCTAGCGCTTCCCGTGACGATCAAGACAACAGCCGGAGGGCCGGCGTGAACGCGTTTTTGCCGAAGCCGATCAACTATGACAATCTGCTGGTGCAAATCGCCAGGTTGTTGCACCTGAATCTGATTTACGAATCGCCACAGGCGAAGCAGGCTTCGGAAGACACGGAGACGGATCAACTGATGACGCCGCCGGAGGAGGAAATTGCGGAGCTGTACCGGCTGGCGCGGATGGGAAACATGCAGGAAATTCTGTGCTGGAGCAATCGCTTGGATAAAGTCGACGAGCGCTATCGGCCGTTAACCGATCAATTACGCGCATTGGCCCAGGGATACCAATCCAAGGCAATCCTGAATCTCGCGAAGCGGTATCTGGAAATCAAAGAAGCTACATGAAACCCGCAGTGCGCCGAATGAAATGAGCGCAAGCGCGGCGATGGCCACGGTACGGCTATCGCCAGCAGCATCTGCGCCGATATCTCCGCAGCCTGCCCTCATTGCCTTCAGTAGATTGGGGCTGATGCGGCTTGCGGCCATGGCCGGTCAGTTCGGGATAGTGGCGCAGGCGTCAGCCATGCGTCACCCTGTTGCGCTTCGTTTGCTGTATCGGGTTGAAATATACTGGATGCCCGATCAAGCAGACTGTAGAACACAGACTATTGGAAACCATGGAAGCTTTGCTACTGAATTACGGCATCGAATGGCTGAACCTGCTGGTGCGCTGGCTGCACCTGATCACTGGCATTGCATGGATCGGCGCGTCGTTCTACTTCGTCTGGCTGGACAACACGATCAAGCCGCCCAAGCCCGGCTCGGCACTGGAAAAGGCCGGCGTCGCCGGGGAGTTGTGGGCGGTGCATGGCGGCGGTTTCTACAACCCGCAAAAATACCTGGTGGCGCCCAAGGAATTGCCGCAGGAATTGCACTGGTTTAAGTGGGAGGCGTATTCGACCTGGCTTTCCGGCTTTGCGATGTTGTTCATCGTCTACTACTTCAATGCATCGGCGATGATGATCGACAAATCGGTGGCCGACCTGGCGCCGTGGCAAGCGGTTGCGATTGGTCTGGGCACGTTGGCCGCCGGCTGGACCGTGTACGACCTGCTATGTAAATCGCCGCTGGGGCGGCATGACGCTGCGCTCGGCATCGTGATGTATGCCCTGATCGTGCTGGCGGCGTATGGCCTGTCCAGGCTGTTCGGCGGACGTGCGGCCTACATCCACGTCGGTGCGATGATCGGCACCATGATGGCCGGGAACGTGCTGATGCAGATTATTCCGGGCCAGCGCAAGATGGTCGATGCGATGAAAGCCGGTCTTTCGCCGGACCCCGTCTGCGGCAAGCGCGCCAAGCAGCGCAGCGTGCACAACAATTACTTCACGCTGCCGGTGCTGTTCATCATGATCGGCAACCACTATGCGATGACCTACAATCATCCGTACAACTGGCTGGTATTGGCAGCCATCATGGCGGCCGGCGTGCTGATCCGGCACTTCTTCAATCTCAAGCACAAGGGGCGGATCGCGTGGGGCTATCCGGCTGCGGGTGTGGCGTCGCTGTTCGTGGTTGCAATCGGCATTGCGCCCAGGCCGTCGCCCAGGTCCGTCCCGTCGGCCAGCGATTTCACCAAAGTGCAAGCGGTGATCGCGCAGCGCTGCGCAAGCTGCCACTCCGACAAGCCGACACAGCCGGGCTTTGCCGCCGCTCCGGCGGGCGTGATGCTGCATACGCCGGAACTGATGCGCCAGCATGCCGGGCGTATCTACCGGCAGGCGGTGCAGTTGAAGCCGATGCCGATCGGGAATCTGACCGGGATGACCGATGAAGAGCGCGCGCTGATCGGTGCGTGGTATGAAGCTGGTGCGAAGTGAAGAGACGAATAGTAAGGTAGGGTGCGCTCCGCGCACCAATGCCTTCGCAAGAGCACCGGTGCGCGGGGCGCACCCTACAGCGATTTGCTAACCGCTCTAAAGAAACGATGCATGGAAAGAACAGGCTCTAGCATGACAACAACACTTATCGACGGTTTCTCCCTCAGCGCGGAACAAGCGGTCGCAATCGCACGCGACCCGTCCATCAAGGCCAGTCTCGCACCGTCGTCGCGCGAGGCGTTGCAACAGAGCCGCGACTATATCGAATCGACCTGGATGCACGATGAAGCGCCGATGATGTACAGCTTCAACACCGGTGTCGGTCTGCTCAAAGATACGCGCATCAAGGTCGAGCATATCGAACTGTTCCAGACCCAGTTGATTCGCGCGCATGCGGCCGGCATGGGCGAGCCGTTCTCCGAGGAGATCAGCCGTGCGACCATGCTGTTGCGTGCGAATGCATTCGCCAGCAATTACTCGGCGCCGCGCGTCGAGGTGGTTGATCGACTACTTGCGTTCCTCAATGCCGGCATTCACCCGGTGATGCCGCAGAAGGGCTCGGTCGGCGCGTCCGGCGACCTGGCGCCGCTTGCCTATCTGGCCGCAGCCATCGCCGGCTTCGACGAAGCGGAGGTGATGTATCAGGGGCGTCGCATGAGCGCGCCGCAGGCGATTACCGAAGCGAAAATCGGTCCGGTGAAGTTCGACCTGAAGGCGAAAGACGCATCCGCGCTGATCAACGGCTGCACCGTCTCTCTCGCAGTCGCCGTGCTCGCCGCGCACGATGCGCGCAACCTGCTGACGGACGCTTGCGTGTCGCTCGGACTGACGCTCGAAGCGATGCGTGCCGAAATGTCCGCGTTCGACGAGCGCATTCATCAGGCGCGCCCGCATGCCGGACAGATCAGGACCGCCGCAATCATCCGCCAGTTGTTGAAAGGCTCGACCCGCGCCACGCACGAAGCGCGCGCGGTGCAGTTCCCGGACGAGTTGCGCCGCACCGACATCCCGTACACACCGCGCATCCAGGACGTGTATTCGCTGCGTTGCGCGCCGCAGGTGTACGGCCCGGTATTCGATGCGCTCGATTACGTCGACACCATCGTCGCAAAGGAAATCAATTCCGCGACCGACAATCCGCTGATCTTCGCAAAGGACGGCGGCGGCTTCGAGATCATCTCCGGCGGGAATTTTCACGGCCAGTATCTTGCGCAGGCGATGGATCTGCTGGCGATGGCCGTCACCGACCTCGGCAGCATCTGCGAGCGGCGCATTGCGCGCCTGATCGACCCGACCTTGTCCTGGGGTTTGCCGCGCAACCTGATGAGCGGCATTCGCGGCGTCAATACCGGTTATCCGGTGGTGCAGTGCTCGATGAGTTCGCTGGTGATGGAAAACCGCACGCTCTGTATGCCGGGCAGCGTCGACAGCATTCCGTCCAAGGGCAACAGCGAAGACCACGTGTCGAATTCGACCTGGTGCGCCCGCAAGGCCGCTACCGTGGTCGCCAATACGCAGTACATCGTCGGCGTCGAGATGCTGCTGGCCGCGCAGGCGCTGACGATGACCGAAGCGCTGCTGCCCGGATATGTGCTGGGGCAGGGCTCGCAGGCGGCGTACGACGAAGTGCGGCGGCAGATTCCGGCCTGCATGGATGGGGATCGCTGGTTCCACAACGATGTCGCGGTGGCGCGGTCGTTTGTGACGAGCGGATCGGTGCGGGCTGCGGTGGAGAGGAAGATCGGCAAGTTTGCATAGAGCCTGAAATGGTTCATAACAAGCTCTGGCATGCGTGTGGGCACATGCGTACCGAAGGAGGGCGTTCTTCTGCGCCGATACGCGGCCGCTACCTCATCAATAGCCCCTCTGCCCTGGGATCGGAGCCCTTCGTATGCGAAATTCGGGTGTAAGTCCTATGTTCCAGGCGGATTCGACCGCCCCGGTACGCGGAATGGTCACCTTCTGTTCAGTCGCATCTTCCTTGCCTTCCAATCTCGGATGCCAGACGCGGACGGTGTACTTCCCGGGCGGCAGGTCAATCAGGGCTGCCTTGCCGTCCGCTCCGGTTTTGGCAAAGTAGGGGCTTTCAGACACGTAGATATAGGAAATCATCCAGTCATGGATGTTGCACCCGAGGACCACGGGACCTGCCTTATCGAAAACGACCGGTGCGGCCGGAGTGCCCGTATAGAGGGGAAGTTCGAAGGTCTTCGCTGGCGAAAAGGAATAGACGTGATGACGGATGTTGTCCTTGTTGGGGAAATTGACTGCCGTGCCGATCTGTATCGGCAGTACGTAGGGAATGAATTCCTTTTTGACCTGATCCACGATGACCGTCGCCACATTCGCGCTACTTGCGCTTTTTGCGGTCTTGTATGCCGGCAAGGCAACCACTACTGCATCCGCGACCTCTTTTCCCGCCTTGTCCCGCACCAGGGTGTGAATGTCTCCAGCCTGCGCCGCGACAGGGCTGAAACAGAAAGACCATGCGGCACTGGCGCATGCTACCTGGAATCTCTTCATGCACAA
>DASVLY010000130.1:0-3108 GCA_036384635.1 Noviherbaspirillum sp.
CTGGGTCGTGCTCGATTGCCGGCATGACCTCGCCAACCCCGATGCCGGCCGCAATGCCTACGCGGCCGGACACATTCCGCTTGCGCAGTTCGCACATCTGGATGCGGACCTGTCGGACAAGTCGCCTGGGGCGCGCGGCGAATTCCGTGGACGCCATCCGCTGCCGGCGCGCGATGCATTCATCGAAACGCTGCGGCGCTGGGGCGTTAATCACGATTCGCAAGTTATCGCATACGACGCGCAAGGCGGAATGTTTGCCGCCCGCCTGTGGTGGATGCTGCGCTGGGTAGGCCACGAGCCTGTAGCGGTGCTTGACGGCGGACTGCCCGCTTGGCAGGCGCTGGGCCTGCCGCTGTCGGGCGAAGCACTGTCACGCCCACAGGGCAATATCGAACTGCGCTCTTCGCTGGTGACGGCTGTCAGCGCGGAAGACGTTCTCGCGAACCTCTCGAACCCGGTGCGCACGGTGATCGATGCGCGCGCGCCGGATCGCTTTCGCGGCGAGAACGAAACGCTGGACCCGGTCGGCGGCCATATTCCCGGCGCGAAGAACCGCTTCTTCAAGGACAATCTGCAGGCGGATGGCCGCTTCAAACCCGCGGAACAATTGCGGGAGGAGTTTTCCGCTTTGATCGCGGCGCCACAAGCAGCGATCATGCAATGCGGTTCCGGCGTGACTGCTTGCCACAATCTCCTGGCGATGGAAGCGGCCGGGCTGTCGGGCGCAGCGCTCTATCCAGGGTCGTGGAGCGAGTGGTGCGCTGATCCGTCAAGGCCGGTGGCTAGCGGCGTTTGATCGTTCCTCAATGGGAATGGATGTGGCCGGTCAGGAACAACACCACGCCGACGCCGACCGCGATCAGGATGATCTGCGGGATCGTCTCGCGTATCGTCGCGCGGCGCTGCATCTGCGGCATCAGGTCGCTGACCGCGATGTAGATGAAACCTGACGAAGCGAACACCAGCACATACGGAATCCAGCCGCTTGCGCGCTCCAGCATCGCGTAGCCGAGCAAGCCGCCGAGGACCGCCATCAGGCTGCAGATCAGGTTGTACACATAGGCACGGGTGCGGGAAAAACCGGCGTTGAGCAGCACGATGAAGTCGCCGATTTCCTGCGGAATTTCATGCGCGATGATTGCTACGCCCGTGATGATGCCAAGGTTGGGGTTCGCGAGGAATGCCGCCGCGATCAGGATGCCGTCGGTGAAGTTATGCAAGCCATCGCCGACCAGAATCATCCAGCCGGCCTTGCCTGCCTCGTGCTTGTCGTGCCCGTGCGCGTGGCCGTGGCCGTCGCCCTCATAGTGGTGCGAATGGCGCAGGATCGCGAATTTTTCGAGCAGGAAGAAACCCAGCAGGCCGCCCAGCAAAGTGGCAAACAACGCATGCGCATCGGCTTGCGATTCGAACGCCTCCGGCAACGCATGCAGCAGCGAAGTCGACAGCAGAATGCCGACCGACAGACTGACCATCCGCTCGACCATTTTCGACAGCAGCGCGAACGAAAGCGCTGCGGCAGCGGAAATGCTGATAATGCCCGAGAGGGTGGTGGCAAGCAGGATGGATAACAATGTGGGGTCGATTTTGATCTCCCGAATTTGCAACAAAGTTGCAAATTAAAGCACAGGCAGGATATTTCGGCAAACAGCGTTCCGGGGCCGAACAGAAGCGGCTACGCGACTCCGTGCTCCTTGAACCACGCCAGACAACGCCGCCAGCCTTCTTTCGCATCCGCTTCCACGTAGCTCGGGCGGTAGTCGGCGTGGAATGCATGCCCGGAGTTCGGGAACACCACGAATTCCGACTTGCTGCTGCCTTTCGCGAGTTCCGCTTTCATTTTCTCCACGGTCTCGAGCGGAATACCGTTGTCCTTGCCTCCATACAAACCGAGCACCGGCACTTTCAGGTTCGCCGCGATATCGATCGGATGCGCGGGTGTCAATGCCGACTTGTCGCCGACAAGACGGCCATACCATGCGACGCCGGCTTTCACCTGCGGATTGTGCGCGCAGTACAGCCAGACGATGCGGCCGCCCCAGCAAAAGCCGGTAATGCCGAGTTTGCGGGTATCTCCGCCATGGGCCTTCGCCCAAGCGACGCAACCATCGAGATCAGCCATCACTTGCGCATCCGGCACTTTCGAGACGACTTCCTTCATCACATCGGCAATATTGCTATACGCCGCAGGATTGCCCTGGCGTACGAACAAGTCGGGTGCCAGCGCGAGATAGCCCTGCTTCGCAAAACGCCGTGCGACATCGGCGATGTGCTCATGCACACCGAAAATTTCAGACACCACCAGGATCACCGGCAGATTGCGCTTGCCTTTCGGTTGCGCACGGTACACCGGCACTTTCTGGCCGTTGACGGTGATGTCGACTTCGCCGGCGGTCAGTCCGGCGGTATCCGTCTTGATCATGCTTTGCGCATTGATCGGCAATACTGCAGCAGCAAAACCGGTGCCGAGCGCAGTCTTCAGGAAGCTGCGCCGGTCCAGACTGTCGGACAACGATGTTTTTGCAACCAGGCTATCGAAATCTTCTTTCAAATTCTTCATGCGATTCCTCCGAAAAAATGATTACTGCCACCTCAATGCGCTTGATCCCAGTTTTTTCCCACGCCCACTTCAGCGATCAAGGGCACCTTCAATGTCGCAACGCCGCTCATCAATTCCGGCAGTTTCCGCTGAATATGCGGCAACTCCGCTTCCGGCACTTCAAGCACCAATTCGTCATGCACCTGCATCACCATTTTCGATTGCAAGCGCTCGGTTTCGATCCAGTTCTGCACTGCGATCATCGATAGCTTGATCAGGTCGGCGGCGGTGCCCTGCATCGGGGCATTGATCGCCGCGCGTTCGGCCGCCTGGCGGCGCGGGCCGTTCGGCGAATTGATTTCGGCCAGCCACAGGCGGCGTCCGAATACGGTCTCCACATAGCCGCGCGCCTTGGCTTGCGCGCGGGTGTCGGCCATGTATTGCGCAACCGCCGGATAGCGCTGGAAGTATTTATCGATATACATCTGCGCGGCGGAGCGTTCGATACCGAGGTTGCTTGCAAGACCGAACGCGCTCATGCCGTAGATCAGGCCGAAGTTGATCACCTT
>DASVLY010000131.1:0-2867 GCA_036384635.1 Noviherbaspirillum sp.
CGCAGGCTGCCGTTTGAAAAAATCGCGGTTTCCCGCATCATGCTTCGTGGTTTGGATGTTTGGACGGGACAACAAGACGTTTGCATTAAAATACTGTATTTTTGAACAGTATTTCGTATGATGGCTGACTCAATCCTGAAGCAGTACAGATGTTGTTTATGCGCCATTTTTGCCGCTGTAACAGAAATTTATGGCAGCAAAAAATCATAAATTTATGTCGCAGAAAGCATGATATTACATACATTAATGTAATTAGGTCACTAATATATGTCAATAGCTAATTATTGTATGACTGCTGGTCAGCCGGTATGATGCCGCCCATGACTTACGACGAGTTCCAGCGGCACTTGGGAAAGGCCGGATTGAAGATCCATCAATTCGCCGACCTAGTAAAGATGAACCGCATTTCGATCAGCAATTACGGCAAAAAGGGGGAAGTCCCGTCCCATTTGGCCGTAATCGCAGCGCTATTGGGTGAGATGGCCGAGAGGAATATTGATTACCGGGAAGTGCTATCGCGAATCGATATCACGCCGAAGAAGCCACGCGGTGCAGGCATAGGTAAGTTTGGCGGCGACCCTCAAGACGATCTGGACTTATTCCACAAGAATGGAGACGCCCATGAGTGAAAGCGAAACTGATCGACGATGCATAAAGCAAGCTGAAGCGGACATTACGACACTGCACATGGCGAAAATGGATGTCGCAGGATTAGCAATACGCAAGGAACCAAGAATGGACAGACAACCGGACTCCGCAGCGCTCGACTGCGGCTCTTCCTCCATCGCGGAAAGCATTGCGCCAAGCAAGAAGACGGACAAGCAGAAAAATGAGCTTCCTGGCTACCTTGAATTTTTCGCAGGCAGCGGACTCGTTGCGCATGCAATGAAGTCTTACTTCAGGGCGATTTGGGCCAACGATATTTGCGAGAAAAAGGCCGCAGTCTATTGCGCCAATCATGGCAGCAAGCATTTCCATTGCGACTCCATTGCCAACGTCAAGGGTGGCGACTTGCCAACCGCGTCGCTCTCCTGGGCAAGTTTTCCGTGCCAAGATTTGTCGCTAGCTGGACTGATCGCCGGTATCGACGGTGAGCGCAGCGGCCTCGTCTGGGAATGGTTGCGAGTCATGGATGAGATGAAGGAAGCTCCGCCGCTCCTCGTGGCTGAAAACGTCACCGGCCTCGTATCTGTCGACGGCGGCAGCCAGTACCGCATGCTGCACGAGGCTTTGCATAGCCGTGGCTACTTGGTCGGCGCAATGCAGTTAGATGCAGGGTATTGGGTTCCGCAGTCACGTCCGCGCGTATTCGTGGTCGCGGTAAAGAAAACCATCCGCGTTCCCGCGTCCCTTTTGGCTGATGGACCAACTTGGGCGCATTCTCGGGCGGTTATCACAGCGGCAAAGAATCTGGATGGTTGGCTATGGTGGAATTTACCGGTCCCAACGCCACGCAAGACCACTCTATCGGACATCATCGAATGGGATGCGGAATGCGACGACGCGCAAACCTCCGCGCGCAACATCGCATTGATACCCCCTCATCATCGAAAGCTTTTGAATAACCCCTCAGTGATCGTAGCCCCAGGATACAAGCGCACCCGCGCCGTCGGCCAGGTGCTTGAGTTGCGCTTCGACGGCATAGCCGGCTGCTTGCGGACACCCAGGGGCGGCAGCAGCCGCCAATTCCTGGTTCTAAAGCGCGGCAATCACCTTGCGACACGCTTGCTCACCGTTCGGGAAACCGCACGCCTCATGGGCGCTCCCGAGTCGTTCAAATTACCCGGCACCTACAACGATGGCTACAAGGCCATGGGCGATGCAGTGGCGGTTCCGTGCGCTCGCTATCTCGCCAAACATTTGCTGGCTCCGTTGACAGCGGTGACGAAATGACTGCATTGATTGAAAAGCTGGCAGCGTATCAGCAAGCCAACAAGCTCACCACGAAAGGCAAGCTCGCCGCCATCCTGTATGTTTCACGATTAGCAAAGACAAAAGGTCTGCCGCTGGACGCCTCGGTGCTCGTTACGGATAGTCAAGGCCAAGTGCTAGGCCTGGGCAAGACGGCAGTGCAGGCAATTCTCCGCGACCATGGCGAAACGCGCGTGCTTGCCGAAGAAGGTGGCCGCACGAGTCGCGGCAGCCTTGGGAACATGCAGCAGTATGTTGCATTCCTGAATCAACTCGATCAAGAAGGGCTTGCCGATCCTGAAGTAATTGAGGCATGGTGGGTTGCCAGAGTTAGAGACTTTTTTAGCGCCAAACCGTTCGTTCTGAAATACGACACCAGCAAGTCCCTCCGCGCTATCGTGCACGACCTTTTGGCTCAAGCCTTCAAGCGCCAGAAGGAGAACCCTGGAACTATGTACGCTGGCGCGGTATTGCAACACCTAGTCGGCGCAAAACTGTCGCTCGTTTTACCACCCGGCGTTGTTCAAAACCACGGATTTTCCGTGTCGGATGTCGTTAGCGCGCGCAGCGGTGACTTCATCATTGATGAGGTGATCATTCACGTCACGACAGCGCCGGGAGAGGCGCTGATGCGCAAGTGCGAAGGCAATCTTCAGGCTGGCGCCAGACCGATCATTGTGACAATCTATGAAAGCATGCCTGCTGCGGAGGCGCTGGCGAACATCCAAGGCATTGGAGGACGAGTCGACATACTGGAAGCCGAACAGTTCATCGCCACCAACGTCTACGAAATCAGCCAGTTCAAGACCGATCAACGCCGCGTCACGGTCGAGCGCCTGATAGAGAAATACAACGAAATCGTGGAGTCTTGTGAGACGGACCCTAGCCTTAAGGTCACGGTTGGCTGATGTCGGTTGATATGTTTGAGCGGAGGTTCCGCAAGGAATTGGAGAAGC
>DASVLY010000132.1:0-5743 GCA_036384635.1 Noviherbaspirillum sp.
ATGGGTCGCGCACAAAGCACTCAAGGTCGACGGCTTGCAAAGGACTGCGCGCTGGCTGCTGATTGCAATTGCGATGCAACTGGCCACCGGCCTGTCCACCATTTTCCTGAAGTGGCCGCTGATGCTCGCGCTTGCTCACAACGGCGGGGCGGCGCTGCTCTTGCTATTGCTGGTCATGTTAAACTACAAAGCTCGAATCCCGGCGCAAACAGCTTCAAAACAGACAACATCCCGTCTATCGGCTGCATGAAATTGAAGTGACTACCCTGACCGTACATCCTAACCGCCTTGCTCAGTACTGGACGCTGACCAAGCCGCGTGTGACACAGCTTGCGGTGTTTTGCGCAGTCATCGGCATGTTTCTCGCCACACCGGATCTGCCAGACTGGAGGATTGTGGTTGCGGCGACCATCGGCATTTGGCTGCTTGCCGGTGCGGCATTCGCGGTCAACTGCCTGGTCGAACGCGAAATCGATTCACGCATGGCGCGTACCGCCCGCCGTCCGGTCGCGCGCGGCGAAATCACGGTGGCGCAGACGCTGGTGTTCTCCGGCGTGATCGGTGGCGCCGGCATGTGGGTGCTGTTTAATTTCGTCAATCCGCTCACCATGTGGCTGACCCTTGCCACCTTCGTCGGTTATGCGGTGATTTATACGATGATCCTGAAACCGGCCACGCCGCAGAATATCGTCATCGGCGGACTGTCCGGCGCGATGCCGCCGGCGCTCGGCTGGGCTGCCATCGCGAATGACGTGCCGATGCAGGCATGGATTCTGGTGCTGATTATTTTCGTCTGGACGCCGCCGCATTTCTGGGCGCTGGCGCTATACCGCCGTGACGATTATGCAAAATCGGGACTGCCGATGCTGCCGGTCACGCACGGCCTGCAATTCACGCAATTCCATATCCTGCTGTACACCATTGCGCTGGTCGCGACCACGATGTTGCCTTATGCGGTGCATATGAGCGGGCTTATTTACCTGGCCAGCGCCATTGTTCTGGGTGTGATTTTCCTTTGGTATGCATGGCAGATTTATCGGCATTACACTGATCTTCTGGCGCGCAAGGCATTCGCCTATTCCATTATTTACTTGTCGCTGCTGTTTGCGGCGCTGCTGATCGATCACTATCTCAGGTTCTGACATGCTGCGCATTTGTTCCGCGAAAGAAGTCCTGGCGACGCTTGCGTTTTCCTTTTCCGTATTGGCCCTTGGCGCTTGTGAGAGGCAGGGTGACGGCGCGCAGTTGGTTTCTTCGACCAAGGCATCGTTCAAGAATACCGATGTAACAGGCCTTGATTACGCAAAGGATTTTGCGCTTCCCGACTTTAACGGCAAGATGCGCTCGCTGTCCGATTTCAAAGGTAAAGCGGTCGTAGTGTTCTTCGGCTACACGCAATGTCCTGACGTATGTCCGACAACCATGGCTGAGATGGCGGCGGTGATGCAGCAGCTCGGGCCTTTGGCCGACAAGGTGCAGGTGTTGTTCATTACGCTTGATCCGGAACGCGATACGCCCGAACTGCTGGCGAAATATGTGCCGGCATTCGATTCGCGCTTCCTTGGTCTTGTTGGCGATAAGGGAGCGACCGACAAGGTGGCTAAGGAATTCAAGGTGTTTTACCAGAAGGTTCCGGGCAAGGAACCGGGTAGCTACACGATGGATCACACGGCGGGAAGCTATGTGTTCGACCCGCAAGGCCGGATTCGCCTGTTCGTGCGGCACGGGCAGGGGGCGGAGCCGATCGCGCACGACCTGAAGCTGCTGTTGTCGTAAGAAATGCAGATGATTCAATAAAAAAGGCGCTCTGCGGAGCGCCTTTTAGTTGGCGAGAGCGCTTCACGCGTAAGCTGCCAGCGCGCCTTTCATTTTCTTCAGCGCCGCGCTTTCGATCTGGCGAATACGTTCGGCCGATACGCCGAATTCGTCCGCCAACTCATGCAGGGTTGCGCCCGATCCTTCGTCGTTGGCGAGCCAGCGCGCTTCTACGATGCGGCGCGAACGCGGGTCGAGCTTATCGAGTGCGGCTTCCAGACCTTCTGATTGCAGGCGGTCGTATTGCTTTGCTTCCAGTGCCTTGGTCGGTTCATTCACGTCGGACGACAAGTAAGCGATCGGCGCGAACTTGTCGTCTTCATCGTCGCCCGGCGCATCGAGCGCGATGTCGTGACCTGACATTCGAGTTTCCATTTCAATCACTTCCTCGCGCTTCACATTAAGCGTCTTGGCGAGATCGTCGACTTGGGCTGGCGTCATCGCATCCAAGCTTTCCTTATGGCTGCGCAGGTTGAAGAACAATTTGCGTTGAGCCTTTGTTGTTGCAACCTTAACCAAGCGCCAGTTCTTCAGGATGTACTCATGGATTTCGGCCTTGATCCAGTGCATCGCATACGATACCAAGCGTACGCCTTGATCTGGATCAAAGCGTTTGACCGCTTTCATCAGACCGATGTTTCCTTCTTGAATCAGGTCGGCATGTGGCAGACCGTATCCCAAGTAACCGCGGGCGATGGAAACCACCAGCCGCAAATGCGACATCACCAGCCTCTGCGCGGCAGCCAGATCGTTTTTTTCTCGAAAGTTGCGGGCGAGCGAATTTTCTTCCTCATGCGTGAGCATCGGAATTCGGTTAACCGCAGAAATGTACGCTTCGATATTACCTAGACTGCCCGGGAATCCGAGCGTCAGCGCGTGACTACCCACAGGAACCAATGCAGACTGTGCGTTCATTTTTTCTCCTTACTTCCCAAGCCAAAGCCACCTTCGGCAAATAATGATTGGCTTATCTAATAAATATATTAGCACTCTCTGGCGGAGAGTGCTAATCAGGGCTCTTTAACTATTTGATAGCGTAAAGGCTATTGCCCGCTTATACCCAATTGATCTCAACTACTCTAAGACAGCTATGTGGGCGAAAGTTGCGGAATCTTAAATAAAAGGGAGGAAAACTCAGCACCTACGCTAGGAAAGGCGCGCTAAATGCTTTTTCACTGACAGCAAGGCGCCAAATACCCCCATGCCGGCGCTTATGGACAACAATGCAATTGTTGTCGGTAGATCCAGCGCGGCCAAGCGGAATTCCGATGCATAGAGCCGTGCAAAATCGGCCACCGCATCATTCAAAGGCTGCAACACTAGCGCGACTACGCCAAGTGCCGCGGCACCTGCAAACAAGCCAAGCAAAGCACCAGTGTAATAAAACGGCCGGCAGATATAGGCATCGGTGGCACCGAACATCCGGCACACTTCGATTTCCTCGCGCTGGGTCAGCACCTGTAAGCGGATGGTGTTGAACACCACCGCAATGACGACTGCGCCAAGTGTTGTGGCCAGGAAGAGGAGTGCCAAGCGCAGCACATGCAGCAGCGCAGCGAGCCGCTTGACCCACGTCGAATCGACCTGCACGTATTCCACCCCGGGCAGGGCCTTTAACTGTGCCGCCAGCGCGTCGACGTGCGCTGCATCGAACGCATCCCGGAAACCGGCCAGCTTGAGCACATAACCGTCCGGTAGCGGGTTCTCGCCCAAGGCGGTAATTGCATCCGACAGGCCGGTTTTGTCCTTGAGCAAGGTCAGTGCCCGCTCACGCGGAACGAATTCGAGCTTTGCCGAGCTGTTGCTTGCCTGTACGATGCTGCGGATCTGCGGTGCCAGTGCGGCGGCTCTTTCCCGGGGCGTGTCTATTCTCATGAAGATGCTGATTTCCGGCTCTACCGAGAGTTGCTGTGATACTGGCCGTACATTTTCCAGCACGGTCAAGCCGGCAAACGGCAGTGCCAGCGTGATTGCCACGACCAGCAGGTTCAGGCTGAAGCTGCCGGGCGATTTGAGCAGGTGCGTGAAAGCGCTTGCCAGCGCGAGCGCATGCTGTCTGAGCCAGATCTTCATGCAGCGTCCTCGGCGGGATTGTTTGCCGGCATGCTGGTCAGGCGTCCGCGTTCCAGGTAAATCACGCGGGTTGCATTATTCAGGATATGCTCGTCATGTGTTGCAATGAGGCAGGTGACCCCTACGCCATGAAAGGCATTGAGCGCGTCCATAACCTTGCATGCGCTGGCTCGGTCCAGGTTCGCGGTCGGCTCATCGGCCAGAATGATTTGCGGACGGTTGACGATCGCGCGTGCAATCGCAACACGCTGCTGTTCCCCGCCGGACAATGACTGCGGCTCGTTCATCGCCTTGTCGAGCAGGCCGACCTTATCGAGCGCCGCACGTGCGCGCTTTTGCGCATCCGCTTTCGCGTGCCCGGTGACGAGCAAAGGCAGCATCACGTTCGCTAGTACGCTACGGTCGGTCAGCAGGGATTGCTGCTGAAACATCAAACCGAGGTTGCGCCGCAGGTAGGGCAGGCCGGATGGTTTGATGCGGCCGATATCCTGCCCGTTGACGGTAATGGTGCCGGAACTCGGACGCTCGATCGCCGCAATCATCTTCAGCAGCGTCGATTTGCCGGCGCCGGATGGGCCGGACAGGAAGATCAGTTCGCCTTTCGCGATAGTCAGCGTGATGTCCGACAGCGCTGCCGCCTCGCGTCCATATTGCTTGCAGACCTGATGGAATTCGATCATGTCAGCTTAACAGTGCATCGACGAATTCTTCTGCATTAAACGGCTGCAGATCTTCGATCTGCTCGCCAACGCCGATGAAGTACACCGGCACCGGCCGGGTCTTCGCAATCGCCGCCAGCACGCCACCTTTTGCGGTGCCGTCGAGCTTGGTGACGATCAGGCCGGTCAGTCCCAGCGTATCGTCGAATGCCTTCACCTGAGCCAGCGCGTTCTGGCCGGTGTTGCCGTCAATGACCAGCAGTACTTCATGGGGGGCGCTGTCCATGCCCTTGCCGAGCACACGCTTGACCTTTTTCAATTCTTCCATCAAGTGCAACTGTGTCGGCAAGCGGCCGGCGGTATCGACCATCACGACATTGACGTTGCGCGCCTTCGCCGATTGCACTGCGTCGAATGCCACGGCAGCCGGATCGCCCGATTCCTGCGCGATTACTGTGACGTTGTTACGCGCGCCCCAGATCGCAAGCTGTTCGCGTGCGGCAGCGCGGAAGGTGTCACCGGCGGCCAGCAAGACCGATTGGTGGTGCATTTGCATATGCTTGGCGAGTTTGCCGATGGTGGTTGTCTTGCCGGCACCGTTGACACCCGCGATCATCATCACCAGCGGCTGATGGCGTCCCAGCACCATTGGTTTTTGCAGCGGCGAGAGCATCTCAACAAGCAGCGTGCGCAATGCTGCCTTTACCTGCTGCGCGTCGGTCAGCCTTTCCTGCTTGACCTTTTTCTTCAATGCATCGAGCAGCGACTGGGTTGCTTCCACGCCGGCGTCCGACATCAGCAGTGCCGACTCCAGTTCATCGTACAAGTCATCGTCGATCTTCGCGCCGACGAACAGCGTGGTGAGGTTCGTCGAGGTCTTCGACAGGCCGGCTTTGAGCTTTTGCAGCCAGGTGCGCTTCTGTTCTACGCGCACCGGCGCGGCCTCGATGATTTCTTCGGCGACATCCGGAATCGTCGCGACCGGGGCCGGAATTGCCGCTGTTTGCGTTGCGCTTGGCAATGGGGCGGATTCCGGCACCGCTGCGGATTCCGGGGGCGGCGTAGGCGTATCTTTCGGTTTTCTCTTGAAGAAACTAAACATCGAGCAAGTCGGGAATGCGGTCAGGGATGCTTACGGCAGAATTGCGGAAAGGCGATACAATCGAAAGTCTTTTTTGTGCATGGCATACCGCCGT
>DASVLY010000133.1:0-4384 GCA_036384635.1 Noviherbaspirillum sp.
CTCCATGATCAACGAGCGATGCACGCTCACGCCTGCCATCACTCCCGAGGCTGACGCCAGAGTGCCGTTGCTGAATATCAGGGCAGCATCGCCAGCGGCAAACACATTTGGCACCGAGGTCTGGCGCATTTCATCGGTCCTAATATAGGGGCCCATCGGGCCCTGCTCGAAGACGCAGCCCAGTTGCATCGCCAGCGGGCTGGACATGTGGACGCGTGGACCGACGAAGACCGCACCGACGGAAACCGTACGGCCATCGGCCAGCTCCACCGCATGGATGTCGGGCGCGCTGCCCAGGATCTTTACTACCGGGGTGCGCTCGATGACGACGCCGCGTTTGAGCATCTGTTTTAGCTCCGCCTCGTCTGGATCGAACTGACCCTGAGTGAAATAGGTGGTCGGTCCCCAATCCGGCAGCATAATGCCTTGGTGGACTGAGTGCGGGGAGGTGGCGATCACGCCAAGCTGACGGTCGCGTACTTCGTAACCGTGGCAATAGGGACAGTGAATCGCAGTCCGGCCCCAACGCTCTTGCAAGCCAGGAATTGGAGGCAGCTCGTCACGCACGCCGGTCGCGAGGATCAACCGGCGAGCATGGAAACTGCGGCCGTCCTTCAGTGTCACGCTGGTGCCGTCGGCGTCGGCAGTTGCGTGTTCGGCGTGCGCCACCACCAGTTCAAAGCTGGGATACGCCTTCAATTGCTCCACTGCGACAGCCATAATTTCATGCGGAGGAGTACCGTCTTGGCCAAGAAAACCGTGCGAAGCATCTGAGAAGCGATTGCGCGGCTGGCCGCCATCGATCATCAGGACCCTACGACGCGCGCGCAGCAATTGCATGGCGGCCGATGCCCCCGCAAAGCTGCCGCCCACGACGATGACATCAAATTGCATGAAGTCTCCTTTTAAGAGTAAAGGCGTAAGAATGCCTCGCGCTCGGATTAGCCCGGGCGTGAAACTAGAAAGCGAAAAGGTGAAACCGGAAGGTTGGCGGCCAATGCGACCAATTTCCTAGTGGGTCGACGGTTCCCACGAATAGAAGTGCTGTCCAACATCCTGGGCCAGTGCCGCCAGGGTAATACTGGCCAAGCGCTGATCCAGGATACGGTTGGCTTCTTCCATCACATCGTCGAGAGCGCGATTGACGGCGATCTCGACCAGGCACCCGGCTGATTCGTCGCGCGCTCCCAGTGTTACGAGCCGCTCGCCCAGCGCCTGCTGGACCTGGTGAAGGTTGATTTCTTCCATAGGCCGCGCCAGCGACCATCCGCCGCCGTGCCCTTTTATAGACATGACGATGCCAGCCTCGCGCAGCCCCGCAAAGGTGCGGCGGATGACGACGGGATTGGTGCTCACCCAACCGGCGATCTCTTCCGAGGTCATCGGCGTACCGGCGCGTTGGCTCATATGCAACAGGATATGGAGAGCAATAGAGAGACGGTCGCTGCGTTTCATGTAACTTATATTATTACATAAGCGACCAACGGTCAAATCGACAATGGACTTTTAGCTGGAAAAAATGGCCGCGTCATATTTCGCAATTTTTTGCGTGATGACCACTTCCGCCGAAAGGAGACCTTAAGCAGGAAGCTCGTGATACGCCTCTCCGAACTCAGGTCGGGAGTCTAGCTGATCAATGGCTTGTCGTATTGCGTCATCACGCGAGGCTCGCGCCTTCATACGGCGCTCAAGATTCCAAGGTAAGGATCATGTACCGGAGAAAGATAGCCGCGGTCAGCGCAGCCAGGAAAAATCCGGATCCCAGTACCTGGGCACGATTCATTGTTGAATGGCATATCAGTTCGATTAATCCCATCGTCAGGATCGAGAGTAAAAAAAGCCTGCGTTTGCCGAGTGCGCCGAGATTCTCGTGTGGAATCTCGAAGGAAACATAGGTCATCGCAAACACACCTGCCACACCACCGGCGGCCTCGAATGTCTCCATCAGGCTGATGTCATTTCCACGTGTGAGCATGCCTTCATTTGCATGCGCGAAGACATACAGGATCATGATGAGCCAAAGCCATCCTCCAATAAAATCGGCACGAAGAAAAACCTTCGGTCTTTTATCAGACGGGATCATGATGAAATGAAAAACCTGGATCGCATCCTGATGCCGGGGTTCTCAATCGTCTGCAATCTTCAAAATCGGCTTGCCGATTTGCTTTCGCTCCTCTATCAGCGCGTGCGCTTGCTCCACATCGTCAAAGGTGTAGCAACCATTCATGTGGATATTCAGCCATCCATCCTGGAGCGCCGCAAACACATCGTCGGCACGCCGTTGTACAGTCTCCCGGTCCGACATGTGATCGGCCAGTCGTGGCCTGGTCAGGAACAGCGAGCCGGCTTCGCCCAGTTCGATCGGATCCAAATCTTTCAGCGAACCGGAGACGTTGCCGTAATTCACGATGAGCCCATGCTTTTTACATGCGAGAAAGCTCTGGCGCAAGGTCGCCTTGCCGATCGGATCCAGCACAACGTCAACGCCCTTGCCGCAGGTGGCATCGCGCACTTGATCTGCAAAATCATTCAGGGTGCTGTCAAAGGCGTAGTCCGCGCCTCGCTGGAGCGCGACCTGCCGTTTTTCTTCGCTGCCTGCCGTCACGAAAACCGTGGCGCCGCGCCGCTTGGCCATCTGCACCAGTAATTGCCCGATGCTTCCGGAGGCGGCGTGGATAAGGCAGGAACTGTCCTGGTTCAGACGGGCGATGTCTTCCATCAGGTAATGCGCCGTTGCTCCTTGAAACATGGATGCCGCCGCCAGGGCATAGGAAATCCCGTCGGGAATGTGCGCGACCAGGTGCTGCGGCACGGCGATGTATTCCGCATAGCTGCCCCAGGCGATGCACCACGCGACACGATCGCCGATGGCAAAGCCGCGCACGTTCGCGCCAACGCCAATGACCTCACCGGCACCTTCCATGCCCAGCGTGCAAGGCAGGCGCACCGGGTAAGTCTGCGAGTTGGCGTACTTCCCCTGGCGCGTGTGGACATCCATGAAGTTGATACCGGCGCAGACGAGCCGGATCAATATGTCGTCCGCTCCCGCTTCGGGCATAGGGAAGTCATCGTGCTTGAGCAACACTTCCGGCCCTCCGTATTGTTCGATGGTGATGGCTTTCAATTCGTTTCTCCCTTAAAAGAAGTCTTTTCAGGATGGTAAAACGATCGCCATTGATAGAAAATTCCCTAATTAATCACACAGTCCGTGAAAATATTAACCCATGATAGATTGGCAAGATTTGCAGGTGCTGTCACTGCTGGCCCGAAATGGCTCACTCTCTGCGGCCGCCCGCGAGCTCGGCGTCGAGCATGCGACGATCGGGCGGCGCATCGATTCGCTGGAGAAAAACCTGGGCCTGCGCCTGGTCGATAGGCTTCCTCGGAGCCGTCCGCTGACCAAGGACGGCCTAGCCGTGGCGGCATTGGCGCAGAACATGGCGCAGCAGGCCGCATTGATCGAGCAGCGATCGCGCATGGCATCCGCCGGATTGGCTGGAGTAGTGCGCGTCAGTGTGCCGCCGTCACTCGCGCGCGCCTGCATTGCGCCAAAGATTGCCAGGTTGAATGCCTCGCATCCGGATCTGCAGTTGGTGCTGCTGCCCGGGACGGCATTGGCCGCCCTCAACAAGGGGGAAGCTGATGTCGCCATACGCTCGGTGCGGCCAGAAGACGACGGGCTCATTCGCAAACGTATCGGGGCTGTTCGCTTCGGACTCTATGGCACGGCAAAATTCAGCCGGCATCCGCCTGAGGACTGGACGTTCATTTCCTATGATCAGTCGCTGGATCATCTTCCGCAGCAAATGTGGTTGCATCGCATCCGCTCGGGGCGCCGGATTGCATTCTTTGCCAGCGACTTGCTGACCCAGCAGATCGCGGCGAGCAACCACATTGGGGCGGTAGTGCTGCCTACTATTATCGGCGAGCGCGATGCAGTCCTGATCCAGCTCCCGACGAACGAAGCTCCACCCGTCAGGGATATCTGGCTGACGGCTTATCCTGACGTAAAGCGAAGCCCGGTGGTGAACGCGGTCGTTGATTTCTTGATAGCTTGTGTCGAGGAGGAGCCGCTGCTAGCTGATCGTACATGAGGCACGGTTTATATTGAACGAGAAATTCGCTTTGTTATGTTGGCCAATCCGTGACGCTTTGGTGTCATCAGATCAAGTGACAAATCCGGAACATGGGATTGGCAGGAGCCGGATGTCTGTTTTCGGCCGCAAGCGGAACATCTAATTGTAATTTGGCACAGCAAGCTGTACAGCCTGAACGCAGGATGTGACAAGTGCCGCAGAATTCGCCGGAAGCTTCTGAGGTGTTTTGCGTAGCCCCGCTAAGACCTCCCCAAGTTCCCCAGGACATTCAGTCCCGCTGGCCGCCT
>DASVLY010000134.1:0-6010 GCA_036384635.1 Noviherbaspirillum sp.
GGCAGTGCAACGTTCTGCACGAGCGTCAGATGCGGCAATATGTGGAATGCCTGGAAAATGAAGCCGAATTTTTCCCGACGCAGGCGTGTCGCCGCATCGTCGTCGAGCGAGGAGATGGCGATGCCGTCGATCAGAATTTCACCCGCATCCGGCGTGTCCAGCCCCGCAATCAGGTTCAACAGCGTCGACTTGCCCACGCCCGATTCGCCCATTATCGCGACGTATTCGCCTGTGCCAAGCGCATACGACAAGCGGTTCAGCACGCGCCGGCCGTTCTCATAAGACTTCGTTACTTCGTGCAGTGTCAGCATTTTGGGACGTTCATACGTATTGCATGCCGTTGAGAAACCCCTAAGTCCTTCACCCTTGTGCAGCCTCAATGGCGCAGCCAGCGTACTTACTATCATAACGAAAAACTTTGCCTTCGATCGCTTGCCGCGCCGCACAGAGCTGGCAGACAGCGTCGTTCCGAACCCATGCCGCTTTCATCGAAACTTGCGACTTTGCATCGAGGCTTCATCCAGCTCCACCAGAGCAATCCGGAGGAAATTCATGCCGAGTTGAGCGCGGGCTTGCTTGCGCCGCAGGCGGTAACCTCGCCGAAATATCTGTACGACGGACTCGGGTCCAAGCTCTTCGAGGCAATCTGCGAGCTGCCGGAATACTATCTGACGCGCACCGAAGCAGCGATCTTCGCTGCCCACCGGGCCGATATCGCCCGTTCAACGGGGCGGGGCATCACCCTGATCGATCTCGGCGCCGGCAATTGCGCGAAGGCGGCCCGGCTGTTCCCGGTGTTGCAGCCTGCGCAGTACGTGCCTGTCGACATCTCGGTTGACTTCCTGCACGATGCGGTCGAACGTTTGCGACAGGGTTGGCCTCATATCCAGATGGTTGGTATCGGCATGGATTTTTCTTCCTCGCTGGAACTGCCGGAGATGGTCCGGCGCGGCAAGCGCCTGTTTTTTTATCCCGGCTCGTCAATCGGCAATTTCACGCCGGAACAAGCGGCGGCGTTGCTGGGCCGCATGCGTGACGCCTGCGGTGCCGACGGCGGCTTGCTGATCGGCGTTGACCTCGTGAAGGACCGCCAGGTGCTGGACGCTGCCTATGACGACGCGCTCGGCGTGACCGCATCGTTCAACCTGAACCTGCTGCTGCATCTGAACCAGTTGATCGGCGCCGATTTCAACCTGCGCGACTGGCGGCATCTGGGCTATTTCAATGACGCGCGCAGCAGAGTGGAAATGCATCTGCAAGCCAGGCGGGGAGGCACCGTCACCTGGCGCGGCGGCCAGCGCCGTTTTGCGCCGGGCGAGCGGATTCATACCGAAAGCAGCTACAAGTACACGCGGCAGGATTTTCTGCAACTGCTGGAGCGCGCGGGTTTCGGTTCTGTGCGCACATGGAGCGATGAGCACGGCTGGTTCATGGTGTGCCATGCGCAGGCTGTGTAGATCGGGACTTACGCAAAAACGCCCCGGCGGCGTTGCTTGGACAATTTTGCGCAAGTCCCGTAGGTCAATGATTCGATGATGACAAAGACGATCCACTCCCGTTACGACGCCGTGCGCCGGCATACGCTCGCGCTCGCCGGGCCATTGTCCGAAGAGGACTCCTGCGTGCAGTCGATGCCCGATGCCAGCCCGGTCAAATGGCATATGGCGCATACCACCTGGTTTTTCGAAACCTTCATCCTGGAACGTTTCGAGGCCGGATTCCGTCCTTATCATCCGGCGTTCCGCATGCTGTTCAATTCGTATTACAACGGCATCGGCGAAAAACATCCGCGTCCGCAACGCGGCATGCTCACGCGCCCCGCTTTCAGTGAGATGCTGGCGTACCGGCGCAATGTGGACGAACGTATCGGCATGCTGTTGCAGCGCGGAGGAGATGCCCCGGAACTGGCCGCGCTGCTGGAAATGGGACTGCAGCATGAACAGCAACATCAGGAGCTGATACTCACCGACAGCAAACATCTTTTGTCGTTGAATCCCTTGCAGCCTGCTTATTCCACCGCGCCGCTGAAGACATCCCCGCCGGCTGCGCAGCTGGAATGGCATGCGTTCGATGGCGGCATCGTCGAGATTGGCCAGGGCGGCGACGCATTTTGCTTCGATAACGAGACGCCCCGCCATCGACAATTCATCGAGCCCTATGCGCTGGCGTCGCGCCTGGTCACCAATGGCGAATTCCTTGCCTTTATCGAGGATGGCGGCTACGAGAAGCCGGCGCTGTGGCTGTCGGAAGGATGGGACTGGGTGCGCGGCAACCGGCTTGCGCAACCGCTGTACTGGCGGCAGGATCGGGACGGCTGGCACGAATTCACGCTGCACGGCTTGCAGGTGCTGGATGTGCATGGTCCGGCTGCGCATCTGTCGTTTTTCGAAGCCGATGCCTATGCGCGCTGGGCCGGCGCGCGCCTGCCGACCGAGGCCGAGTGGGAGCATGCCGCGCAAGGGACGAGCGACTTTGGCGATCAGGACCTGCATCCGGCTGCATCCGATGCACCTGCCGGCGGCGGATTGTCCCAACTGTTCGGCGCCTGCTGGCAATGGACGCTCAGCAGCTACGCGCCGTATCCCGGCTTTCGCGCAGCGGATGGGGCGATCGGCGAATATAACGGCAAGTTCATGGCGAACCAGTATGTGTTGCGCGGCTCGTCGTGTGCGACGCCGGCAGGGCACGCGCGAGTGACGTACCGTAATTTTTTCCCGGCGACTGCGCGCTGGCAGTTTGCTGGAATCCGACTGGCGAAATCCGTGTAAGAGGTTCTTTGGTCTCCCGCCCCGTCATTTCCGCGAAGGCTGGAATGACGGGGCTTCTTTCTACAAGGGGGAGTCTGGCCCTTATGCGGCTACTGCTTTATGCGGCTACTGCTGTCTGATACCAATCCTCCGTTATAACGTGACAGATGAAGTCGATGAATTTTTGCGTCTGGCAACGACGAGCAACACCGCCAGACGGAAAAAAGGCGCAATTTCATGTCACGTTATGGCGGGGGATTGGTATTACATTTCCTGTTAACTTAAAAAGTGCTTTATTTTGCACGAAATAATGGTATTATTAATGCGTATCTGGCCTATATGCTTTGCCTTGAACTGATACTTTGACTCCAACCAGAACCGACGACACCCATTACACAGCCATTGAACTGGATTGAATCAAGAGAACTGACACTGCGCGCTGAATATTTGAACTGACAATGGACCTGAGGCTACCAAGCGAACCAGCCACGAACTGATACTGATACTGATACTGATACTGATACTGATAACTGAAATGACTATGACCAACGCGATTTATGCCAATGTCACTGTGAGCATTACTGATCTTCGGCGTAACCCTGGTGCGGTGATTGAAGAGGCCGGTAATGAGCCTGTGGCTGTACTCAACCATAACCGTGCGACGGCATACCTTGTTCCGGCCAATGTGTTCGAGGCGTTGATGGAAGCGATCGAAGATATGGATCTGGCGGAAATCGTAAGAAGCCGACGCAACGGTAAAACGCAGAAAGTTTCCCTTGATGAGCTATGAACTTGAGTTTCACGAAGATGCACTGAAGGAATGGAAAAAGCTCGATCCCTCGATCAAAGAGCAATTTAAGAAACAACTTGCCAAGCGGCTGGAAAATCCGCATGTCCCCTCTGCGAAATTGCGGGGCAAGGACATGCAAAACACCTACAAGATCAAGTTGCGCGACGTTGGTTATCGCCTCGTGTATGAGGTAAACGATCACACAATCACAGTGCTGGTATTGGCGGTAGCCAAGCGGGACAAGAATCAAGTCTATGATTTTGCAGAACGCCGGAAGGCGGAGCAAGCAGGATCTCAAGCAGTAGTTCCGAACCGCTTGAGAGTGGCCAAATGACGTCTTCCCGGATGGACAGTCGCTCTGTCGTATAAGTCGCGCAGCCGCAGGCATGGAATTGGTGCAACAAATCCACCCCTGCGGCTTTTTTCACTTTCGTGCGCGAAAGTGCCCCTTATACCAATCCTCCGTCGTAACGTGACATGAAGTCGCGTCTTTTTCCGTCTGGCAAATCCATCGACTTTATCTGTCACGTCATAATGGATGATTGGTATGAGCAGCAGCACTCTCAGCCAGTGCCAGTTGCCGATTCACCGCACTCAGCACCGCCTTGAATGATGCCGTCACAATATTGGCGTCAATACCAACCCCGAACAAAGTAGGGCCATTACCCAATCGCAGTTCGACGTAACACGCCGCTTGCGCGTCGGCACCAGTGCCGATTGCATGCTCGTGGTAGTCCATCAGCCTGATATCCAGCCCTATGCCGGACGCACCAAGCGCCTGCACAAACGCCTCGACCGGCCCATTGCCCGATCCTTGCACCTGCAGTGCCTTGCCCGCAAACCGCAGTTCTGCATCGACCTGCACCACGGCATCTTCCGTCATCCGATGTGTGCAATAAGTATAGGGCGAGCACGCCTCCAGATATTCACTGCTGAAGATGCGATAAATATCTTGCGCTGCTACTTCCTTGCCGCTATCGTCGGCCACTTTCTGCACCGCGCGGCTGAACTCGATTTGCAGACGCCGGGGCAATTGCAATCCGTACTCCTGCTCCAGCAGATAAGTCATCCCGCCTTTGCCGGACTGGCTGTTGACCCGGATCACCGCATCGTAATTGCGGCCGAGGTCGGCCGGATCGATAGGCAGGTAAGGCACTTCCCAGATCGCATCAGCCTTCTGCTGTGCCAAGCCTTTCTTGATCGCATCCTGATGCGAACCGGAAAACGCGGTAAACACCAGATCGCCCACATACGGATGGCGCGGATGCACGGGAAGCTGGTTGCACTCCTCCACACATTTACGCACTTCATCGATGTCCGAAAAATCCAGTCCCGGATGCACGCCCTGCGTATACAGGTTCATCGCCAGCGTCACGAGATCGACATTGCCGGTGCGCTCGCCATTGCCGAACAAACAGCCTTCGACGCGGTCCGCGCCCGCCATCACCGCCAGTTCCGCCGAGGCGACCGCAGTGCCCCGGTCGTTATGCGGATGCACGGAGAGGATGATTGCATCGCGCCGCTCCAGCTTGCGGTGCATCCATTCGATCTGGTCCGCATAAATATTGGGCGTGCTGCATTCGACCGTCGACGGCAGGTTGATGATCATCTTGCGCTGCGGCGTCGGCTGCCATACGGCGGAAACGGCATCGCACACGTTCTTCGCGAAATCCAGTTCCGTCATGCTGAAGGTTTCCGGCGAATACTGGAATATCCATTCGGTCTCTGGCCGTTCATCGGTCAATTGCTTGATCAGGCGCGTGCCGGACAGTGCGATCTCTCGCACCTGTTCGTGCGACATGCCGAACACGATGCGGCGAAACGCCGGCGCGATGGGGTTATACAAATGCACGATCGCACATTTGGCGCCTTGCAGCGAATCGATCGTGCGGCGGATCAGATCCTCGCGCGACTGCGTCAGCACTTCGATCGTCACGTCGTCCGGAATGCGGTCTTCCTCGATCAGCTTGCGCACGAAATCGAAATCGGTCTGCGAGGCGGAAGGGAAGGCGACCTCGATTTCCTTCAGGCCGATTTTCACCAGCATCTCGAAAAAGCGCAGCTTGTGCTCGGGGTTCATCGGCTCGATCAATGCCTGGTTGCCGTCGCGCAGATCGGTGCTCATCCAGATCGGCGGCTTGTTAATGACCTTGTTCGGCCAGCTTCGGTCAGTTAAGCAAACAGGGGGAAACGGGCGGTATTTCGCCGCAGGGTTTTGCAACATCATGGTGCATCCTCTTTCTTTGATTGATTAAACGGAAATTCCAGATGTGGCGAAACGGCTGCCTGACTGCCACTAGCGCGAGGCCAGGCAACCGATCGGTAGCGGCAGTAGCGAAAGCGAACGCGCAAAGATCATCAGGACGATCAAATCGCCCTTGATAAACGTTACGGGAATTCGCTTGAAATGCATGGAAAGCCGGCTTTCTGAAAGTTCAGTATCCGCAACGCCGAAACGGCATGCGGGCAACAA
>DASVLY010000135.1:0-3889 GCA_036384635.1 Noviherbaspirillum sp.
CGTCGATGCAAATCTTCCTTCGGCGCATAGGCAATCGAATGCAGCAAGAAATCGAGTTTTCCCCATTCGCTCGCAATCCGGGCAAAGACAGCGTCGAGCTGCCCCGGTTCGCGCACATCGCAAGGGGCGATGATTCTGCACTCCAGCGATTCGGCCAGCGGGCGCACATAGGGCTCAGCCTTCTCGTTTAAGTACGTGACCGCGAGTTCCGCGCCAGCAGCGCGAAAAGATTTTGCGCAGCCATAGGCGATGCTGTTTGCATTGGCGATACCCACGACCAATCCCCGTTTTCCTTCAAGCTGTTTCATGACGCTATCTCGTATCATCGGGCAACAAAAATGGTGGGCGAATAGTGCGACAACAACATCGGGGCCGGCATGCTTTCCAACACTGTGGTTTTGCATGACATCTCGGGCATCTTCTTGGCAGACCCGGTGCGTCACGTCTCTCCGACTGTTTCAGACTCAGCGTAAATTCCGCATGCGAAATCGTCCAGAAACGACTGCATTCTTTAATCGATTATTTGGAGATTTTTGACCAAGATCAATTTTGGAGGGGGGGCTTGGTTCTTAGTATGGGGGACAGTAGCAGGTAGTGGACCAGATATCCGGGCGCGCATCTTTTGCTCGTTGCGTGGAATCGATGGTTCGCTCCGTCTTGCCTGTGTCGAATGCAGCAACATCAACTCGAGCGGACATCATGAGCATCCGAAATCTCCAATTCCTGTTTCAACCGAAATCGGTTGCTGTCATTGGCGCATCCGAAAAGCCCGGCAGCGTCGGTGCGACCGTGTTGCGCAATCTGATCGAAGCGCATTTTTCAGGTGCGATCGTGCCGGTCAATCCCAAATACCGCATCCTTGAAGGACTGGAGGTGGTCGGTAGCGTCTCCCATCTCCCCGAAGCGCCGGACCTCGCAGTGATTTGCACACCTCCTGCCACGATTCCGGCGATTGTCGGGCAACTGGGCGAACTCGGAACCAAGGCCGCCATCGTGCTTACCGCCGGCCTGGATCGGGCAAAGGACCGGAATGGAACAAGCATCAAACAGGCAATGCTGGATGCAGCCAAGCCTCACCTGTTGCGCATTCTCGGCCCCAACTGCGTGGGCCTGCTGGTACCCGGCATCGGGCTCAATGCCAGTTTCGCCCATACAGACGCATTGCCCGGCAAAATCGCATTTGTCTCGCAGTCGGGTGCTTTGGTGACCGGCGTGCTCGATTGGGCCAAATCGCGTGGAATCGGTTTTTCCAGGTTCGTTTCGCTGGGGGACAGTGCCGACGTCGACTTCGGCGATGTGCTCGATTATCTTGCCAGCGACGGCGATACGCGCGCGATACTGATGTATATGGAAGGTGTGCAATCGGCGCGCAAATTCATGTCCGCCGCCCGCGCGGCGGCGCGCAGCAAGCCGGTATTGGTGGTCAAGGCCGGCCGCGTGGCCGAAGGTGCGAAAGCCGCCAGTTCGCATACCGGCGCGCTGGCCGGGTCCGACGGCGTCTACGATGCCGCAATCCGCAGAGCAGGCATGTTGCGCGTGCTTTCAACGGAAGACCTGTTCGATGCGGTTGAAACCCTGGCGCGAGCCAAGCCGCTGTATGGTGATCGCCTGACGATCTTGACCAACGGCGGCGGTCCGGGCGTGCTGGCCACCGACGCTCTGGTCTCCGGCGGTGGAAAACTGGCTGAGCTGAGCGATGAAACCATGCGCAAGCTCGATGCCGTCCTGCCTGCGACATGGTCACACGGGAATCCGGTGGACATCATCGGGGACGCGCCTGCCGATCGCTATCGCCAGGCGATGGAGGTATTGCTTCGAGATGGGCAATCGGACGCCATGCTGTTCGTTCATGCCCCGACCGCCATTGTGCCGAGCGCTGATATCGCGCGTGCCGTTGCGCCCTTGGCGAAAGATTCTTCGCGCAACGTCGTTTCCTGCTGGCTGGGCGGGGATGCCGTTGAAGAGGCTCGGCACGTATTTTCCGAAACAGGCATTCCAACCTACGACACGCCGGAAAAGGCGATTCGTGCTTTCATGCAGATGGTGCAGTATCGCCGCAACCAGAATCTCCTGATGCAGGTGCCACCGGCGGTCTCTCCCGAATTTGTTCCGGACCGACGAGCGGCACGTGCTGTCTTGGAAAAGGCATTTGCACAGAAGTGCGCTGTGCTCTCGGAACCGGATGCCAAGGCGATACTCGTCGCGTATGGCATTCCGGTGGTTGAAACAGGTACTGCCGATCATGCCGAAGCCGCCGTGCGGCTGGCTGAGCGGATTGGCTTTCCGGTTGCGTTGAAAGTCCTGTCTCCACAGATTTCGCATAAAACCGAAGTGGGTGGTGTGGTGCTGGATCTCGAATCCTCAGATGCGGTGCGTAGCGCCGCCCAGGCAATGCAAAAGAGGCTGCATGACATACGTCCCGACGCTGTGCTGCGTGGTTTCTCAGTGCAGGCAATGGCACGCCGGCCGCGGGCTCAGGAATTGATCGTCGGCGTCAGCACCGATCCTGTGTTCGGCCCGGTCATCCTGTTCGGGCAAGGCGGCATTGCGGTCGAAGTGACTGCCGATCACGCGCTTGCGCTGCCGCCGCTTAACATGGTGCTGGCGAAGGACGTCGTCTCGCGGACACGTGTGGCGAAACTGCTTGCCGGATATCGCGACCGACCGCCAGCGGACATGGACGCGATCTACCGGATACTGGTCCGCGTCTCTGGTCTGATCGCGGACATCCCGGAAATCGTTGAACTCGACATTAATCCTTTGCTTGCTGACGATAACGGCGTCGTCGCGCTGGATGCTCGTATGCGGGTGGCGCAGGACGGTGCGACCGGGGCCGAGCGTTTTGCCATTCGTCCCTATCCGGAGGAATTGGAGGAGCGCATCTTGTGGCAGGAGAGACCGCTGCTGCTGCGTCCGATCAAACCGGAGGATGCGCCGCAACACCTAGAATTTTTCTACGCGCTCGATCCCGAAGACGTGCGTTACCGCATCTTCACCAGGTTACGGGAATTGCAGCCTTCGCAGTTGGCGCGCCTGACGCAGATCGACTACGACAGGGAAATGGCGTTCATCGCAACCCGGCAACGTGAAGACGGAAAACCCGAAACGCTGGGGGGTGTGCGGGCGATCATGGATCCAGACAACATCACTGCGGAATTTGCTGTCATCGTCCGGTCTGACATCAAGGGACAGGGACTGGGGACGATACTGATGGACAAGCTGATCAGGTATTGCCGCTTGCGCGGGACGCAGCAAATGATCGGCGAGGCTTTGTCACATAATCGGCGGGTACTGACTCTTGCGGCAAGACTCGGTTTCGTGATCGGTCCGACTCCGGGTGACGGCACTATGCAAATGCGGCTGGACTTGCAATAGAGCGATAGCAGCATTTCTGGTGTGGGTCCCCGCACAGTTGTCAGGGGGCGAGCAGCAGCGAGTCGCGATTGCGCGTGCAATCGCTAAACGCCCGGACATGCTGTTGTGCGATGAGCCAACCGGTGCGCTGGACTATCGCACCGGGAAACTGGTGCTTGAAGTATTGGATCAGGTCAACCGAGAGTTGGGCACAACCACAGCGATGATTACCCACAACGCCGCAATTGCCGCTATGGCACACCGCGTCGTCTACATCAGCAGCGGGCAAATTACGCGGATTGATACCAATACCGAGCGGCTGTCGCCGGAGCAAATTATTCCAGGAAAGCCGCTATCTCGGATATCACTTTGCTGTGGTGTCCAACCCACACATGGCCACCACTCTTGTAGCCGATGAAACGGGCATGTGGAATATGGGCCGCCGTATAGCGGGCACCGTCGAACTGTTCGTGCTGATTGAATTCTGACCCACCCTGCCGATTGAATTTTGACCCAGGGCTGGTTGCTGCGTGTC
>DASVLY010000136.1:0-2987 GCA_036384635.1 Noviherbaspirillum sp.
CCTGTTGCGTCTTTCCGATGCGGCGATGTACCGCGCGAAGGAAGCCGGGCGCGACAACATGCAGATTTATAATGAAGGGTTGCGCCGCCGTTTCGATGAACGTGTGAAGCTGGCAACCGAATTGCGCCATGCGCTGGAACGCGGCGAATTCGCGATGCGCTACCAGCTCCAGGCCGACCTGAAAAGCGGCGCGATCATGAGCATGGAAGCCCTGTTGCGCTGGCAGCATCCGGAGCTGGGCGAAATCGGGCCTAACCGTTTCATCCCGATTGCCGAAGAGAGCGGGCTGATCGAACCGATCAGCGACTGGATGATGCAACAGGCATGCCGGCAGAACAAGGAGTGGCAGGATGCGGGCCTGCTGCCGGTACAGATTGCGGTCAACCTGTCGGCCAAGGAACTCGCGTGTTCCGGGCTGAAAACGCGTATTGCACGCTGCCTGGCCGCCACCCGGCTCGATCCGGCCTGGCTCGAACTGGAGTTGAGCGAAAGCGCATCGATGACCAATCTGCACAAAATACTGCCGCTGATGCAAAAACTGACAGAACTGGGCATCGCTCTGTCGATCGACGATTTCGGTGCCGGCTACTCGAACATGCAGTACCTGCAACGCTTACCGGTCAAAAAGTTGAAGCTCAACGGTTCGTTCATCGGCGACATCGCCAGCAATCCGGGCAGTCTCGCGCTCACCGATGCGCTCGTGGGGGTCGCGCACCGGCTCGGCATGAAAGTGGTTGCCAAAATGGCGGAAACAGAAGATCAGGTGGCGTTACTGATCGCTTGCGGCTGCGACCAGGCGCAGGGATTTTATTTCAGCCAGCCGCTCTGCGCCGAAGAATGCGCACAACTGCTGTCGATGGGACATATGCCCTTGCCGCCGGCTGCAACGCTGCATCGCTGATGCAGAGCGTTCCTTGCCCCTGTTGCACCACGGCATCCAGCGATTGAACTTCGCCATACGCGCATCGTCTTATCGAATGAATCACAGATTTTCCAGATGCGATATTAAACCCACCGGTCAGCTTGAGAATTGGCGCAAGCTGTTGTCAGCTCTTCCAATGATTGGCGCATCTTATCGGCAAAGAGTATTTCTTCATGTATCAGACTACCAGTCACAGGGGCCGATACCGTATCTTTGCCAAAGCCGCAAGCACCATCGCCGCAGTGACAGGTGTGATTGCAATCATCGGGTGGATCGTCGGTATCCCTGCTTTCAAGTCGCTCATGCCGGGCTCGGACTATACCGGCGGCTATAGCACGATCAAATTCAATTCCGCCGTTTGCATACTGCTGGCAGGAATTTCGTTGCGCCTGCTATGCGAAGAACCCCGCACTGCCGCCGCGCTGCGCATCAGCAACATTGCGTCCGCCATCGTCATGTTGGTTGGCTCGCTGACCCTGATCGAATATATCGGTGGCCTGGACTTCGGCATCGACCAGTTGTTTTTTATCGAGCCCGACACACCTCCCGGACAATTCCCGGGGCGGATGGCAGCAGCAGCGGCCCTGATTTTCATCACCATCAGCGGCACACTGCTTCTGCTTGGCAAGGATGCGAAAGCGCGTTGGGTGGAAGGACTGACCTTTCTGGCTTTCTTCAACACGCTCGTTCCCGCGATCGGTTACGTGTACGGCAAGAACGCGCTATACCGTATTCCTTATTACGGCACGATTTCATTGCCGCTCACGCTGATTTTCCTGCTGCTGTGCGCTACTATCCTCGCGCTGCGGCCGGAGCGCGGGCTGATGAGGCTGGTGACCGATGGCAGTTCCGGCAGCATCACCGCCCGCCATCTGCTACCGGCGGCCATCCTGCTGCCGATAGCAATCGGCCGGCTGGAATTCTGGGGTTACACAACCGGAATGTACGATGCAGCCGTCGGCATGATTGCCATGACGCTGTCGAGCATCGTGATTTTCACGCTGCTCATCGGCGGGAATGCGCACCTTTTGCTGCGCCTGGACAATCGGCGCACCGAAGCGGAAGAAACCTTGCTGCAGTCGCTCGATGTCCTGGAAAGCAATATGAACGCGCTGATGCAGACCAATGCACGGCTGCAAGCGGAAATCAGCATACGCCGCGCCACCGAGGAAAATCTGTTTGAAGCGCATGAAAAGGCGCGCGTAACGCTGAACTCGATCGGCGACGGCGTGATCACTACCGATATCGAGGGCAAGGTTACTTATCTCAATCCTGCAGCCGAGCGCATGAGCGGCTGGAGCAGCGGTGAAGCAATGGGGCAGCCGATTGCCGAAGTATTCAGGATCGTCGACCCGGTATCGCGCCATCCGGTTGATACCGCGCTCGAAGCCACGCTGCACGGCAACCGGATCACGCACATACCGTCAAGTTCGTTGTTGATCCGGCGCGACGGCACCGAAGCGGTGGTCGACGACTCCTGCGCGCCAATGCACGACCGCAACGGACAAGTGATCGGCGCGGTACTGGCATTCCATGACGTGAGCGCAGTGCGCGCAATGTCGCTCAAAATGTCTTACATCACGCAGCATGACTCCCTCACCGATCTGCCGAACCGTTTCCTGCTGAACGACCGGCTGCGCCAGGCAGTCGTGCTGGCGCAGCGCCATGGCACGCGCATCGCACTGCTGTTCCTCGATCTCGACCGTTTCAAGCACGTCAACGATACGCTGAGTCACGCGATCGGCGACCGTGTGCTGACGGAAATCGCGCAACGCCTGAAGCGTTGCACGCACGACACCGATACCGTTTCGCGTCATAGCGGCGACGAATTCATCATCCTGCTGCTGGAGGTTGCCGACAGCATCGGCATTGCGCGCATGGCGGCGCAGGTGTTGAAATCGATCACCGAGCCCTATTTCATCGACAGCCACGAAATCCATATCAGCGCCAGCATCGGCATCAGCATCTGCCCGGAGGACGGCGAAGACGCCGACACCCTCATCCGGCATGCGGAAGCGGCGATGTACCAGGCCAAATCGCAAGGCCGCAACAACTACCAGTTTTT
>DASVLY010000137.1:0-5361 GCA_036384635.1 Noviherbaspirillum sp.
ACTCAACAAGGCAGCGCACCGGCGGTTGATCATGGAAACCCGGCTGCGCCACGCGTTGAGCACCGATAAGTTCACGCTGTATTACCAGCCGCAAATCAATATGGAAAGCGGCACGATCTTTTCGTCCGAGGCGTTGCTGCGCTGGCAGCAACCGGGCAAGGAGCCGGTTTCCTGCGGCGAATTCATCTCCATTGCCGAAGAAACCGGACTGATCCTGCCGATCGGCGAATGGGCATTACGCCAGGCATGCCGGCAATTGAAACACTGGCACGACAGCGGTTATCCCGAGTTGCAGGTGGCGGTTAACCTGTCGCCGCGTCAGTTCTACCAGTCCAACCTGCTGTACATGGTTGAATGCATCCTGCAGGAATCCGGCATCGCTGCCAACCGGCTCGACTTGGAGATTACCGAGAGCATTCTGCTGCAGCGTAGCGACGAAAATATCGCGATGCTCAAGCAGTTGAGCGCCCTCGGGGTGCAATTGTCGGTCGACGATTTCGGCACCGGCTATTCCAGCCTTGCCTACCTGCAGCGCTATCCGGTCAACACCATCAAGATCGACCAATCGTTTATTCATGGCATCGAGCAAAATGCGAATGACCGGGCGCTGGTTGCCGCGATCATCGCGATGGCGCGCAGCTTGGGTCTGAAGGTGCTGGCAGAAGGCGTGGAAACGGCGCAGCAAGCTGCTTTCCTGGCTGAGCACGGCTGTTTGTGCGTGCAAGGTTTTTACTACAGCGCGGCAGAACCGCCGGAAGTGTTGACGGACATGTTAAGGAATCGTTGGGGCGAACACATTTCTGGCGGGTGCTGAGATAGCATTCTCATGGCATACCACTGTTTGCTCATTTGAAACTGAAATGGGTTCCTGTACGCATAAATGACGTAAGCTTCGTGTTTCCATCAACCACAACAGCCGTCATGTCCGAACAAAACAAGTTTGATTTAACCATTGTTGCGTCTTACCTGCTGGCCGCCGCTGCGCTTCTGCTCGTGTTGTATAAAGGATTGCTGGCATCCCTGTTCTCCGGGTTTCTGGTGTATTCACTGGTGCACTTGCTCACACCCGCTCTGGGCAAGAAAATCAGCGGTCGGCGCGCGCGCATGATCGTCGTTGCGCTGCTCAGTGCGTTCATCGTGGTGCTGCTGACGGCAGCGATCTGGGGGGGCGTGTCGTTTTTCCAGAGCGATGCGGGAAGTCTGCAGGTACTGCTGCAAAAACTCGCTGACATTGTTGAAGCGTCGCGCGACCAGATGCCGGTATGGATCAGGGAGCACGTTCCCGACAATGCCGATGCGATCCGTGAGCTGATCACTGCCTGGCTGCGCGAGCACGCCGCGCATGCGCAAACGATAGGTCAGGAAGCCGGCCGTGTCATCGCGCATCTGATCCTGGGCATGGCAATCGGCGCGATGGCTGCGCTGTATGACACTACCGGCATGCTCGATTTCAAGCCGCTGGCCGCCGCGCTGCATGCGCGCGTGGCAAACTTCAGCGATGCATTCGAACGCATCGTATTCGCGCAAGTGCGGATTGCCGGCATCAATGCGGCGCTGACCGCAGTCTACCTGCTGATCCTGCTGCCGCTCGCCGGCGTGCATCTGCCGCTGACCAAAAGCATGATCGCCATTACCTTCTTTGCCGGTCTGTTGCCGGTGATCGGCAACCTGATCTCCAACAGCGTGATCGTGATCGTCAGCCTGTCGCATTCGCTTGCGATTGCAATTGCATCGCTGACATTCCTGGTCGTGATCCACAAGCTTGAATATTTCCTGAACGCGAAAATCATCGGCGCACACATCAATGCGCGTGCCTGGGAATTGCTGGCCGCGATGCTGGCGATGGAAGCCTTGTTTGGCCTGCCGGGCGTGGTTGCAGCGCCCGTATTGTATGCGTATGCGAAGAAGGAATTGACCGATCACGGACTGGTCTGACTTACCGCCTGCATCTGCGCATAAAACCGGCATAGCAAAGTCATGCACCCGGAGCAGCCATTTCATTCCTTGTTTTACGAAGTAACCATTCCATTAACCTCGCTTTTTCCGTGAGGCGGAGCAGCATATGATGGCACTGTTGTGAATGGGCCGATCGTCTGACAAGCGGCGCTTGTTCACGCAGAACCAACTTCTTAGGAGGAAGCATGAAAAAGTTTCTGATCAGTTTGATGGTGGCGGTGAGCGCGCTGTCCGTGGTGGTATCTGAAGCCCAGGCAAAGCGCCTGGGCGGGGGTGGGTCGATCGGCAAGCAATCGCAGAGCATGAGCCGCCAGTCGCATGCGCCGGCGCAACAGGCCGCGCCTGCCCCTAGCCAGACCGCTCCCGCGCCGCAGGCGGTTCCGCCCAAACCCGCGAGTCCCTGGAAGGGGATACTCGGCGGCGCGCTGCTTGGCCTCGGATTGGGCGCGCTGTTGTCACACCTTGGCCTTGGCGGCGCGCTGGGCGGCCTCCTCGGCAGCCTGTTGATGTTTGCGCTGCTTGCTGCTGCGGCGATGTTCATCTACCGCATGCTAAAGCGCAAGAATGACAGCGGTGCAATGCACCCCGCCTATGCGGGAGCCTCATCGGCGGGCTACACCCCTGAAATCGGTTCGCGCCTTGACCCAGCACAGCGCGCTGCCGCGCAGCCGGACTCCTACGCATCCGGCAATGCAGCGGCATCGAGTGTGCCGGAAGGTTTCGACACCGCAGCTTTCCTGCGTCACGCCAAAACCTATTTCATCCGCCTGCAGGCGGCATGGGATAAAGCTGACGTGAACGATCTGCGGGAGTTCACGACACCGGAAATGTTCGCCGAGTTGAAGCAGCAACTGCTGGAGCGTGGTGCATCGCCTAACCATACCGACGTGATCACGCTCGACGCCGAACTGCTGGGTGTTGAAACAATCGGCAACGAGTATCTCGCCAGCGTGAAGTTCAGCGGCATGATCAAGGAAGCTGAACAGGCGCAGGCCGAGACGTTTACCGAAGTGTGGAATCTGTCGAAACCGGTATCCGGACAAGCCGGCTGGGTGCTGGCGGGAATACAGCAGATGACTACTTGACACGGGTAGGCAGCAGCGGCGCTGAGTGTCAGTCTGCACTCAGCGCCGGAAGATCCAGAACAGAATCGACAGCAGCACGGAAATCACCACGCATGTCACGATAGGGAAGTGGAAACTGAAACCTTCTCGCACAATATGGATATCGCCCGGCAAGCGGCCGAACGGGAGCTTGGAAAGCCAGGGCCAAGCGAGGCCGGCAGCGAACACGAGCAGACCGGTGAGAATGAGAAAGCGTTGCATATGTGACCGTTTTTGAGAGTAAGCGCTTTTCGCTTTGAGGCGAAAGCTGTCTCATATCTGCAAACAACCTAACGGCGACCGCCTGAACCGTGAAAATTGAAAACGTCATCATTCCTTGATGAAGGCAAGCAAATCAGCATTGATACGGTCTTTTTCAGTCGTACAGATGCCGTGTGCGCCACCCTCATAAACGACGAGTTTCGCGTTCTTGATGATTTTCGACGAAAGCATGGCTGAGTCGGCAATCGGGACGATCTGGTCGTCGTTGCCGTGGATGATCAGTGTCGGCACCTCGATCTTCTTCAAATCCTCGGTCAGATCCGTTTCCGAGAATGCCTTGATACAAAAGTAGCAGGCAGGCATACCGGCCATCATCCCCTGAAGCCAAAAAGCCTCACGCACCCCTTCTGACACTTTTGCGCCCGACCGGTTATAGCCGTAAAAGGGCATGGAAAGGTCCTTGAAAAATTGCGAACGGTCGGCCAGCACGCCTGCACGAAGCTGGTCAAACACTTCGATTGGCAATCCGCCAGGATTGGTCTGCGTCTTGAGCATCAGCGGCGGAATCGCGCCGATCAACACGGCTTTCGATACGCGCTGGTTCCCGTAGCGGCCAATGTAGCGAGTCACCTCGCCGCCGCCAGTGGAGTGTCCCACATGAATTGCATCATGCAGATCGAGCTGCTTCACGAGCGCAGCCAGGTCATCGGCATAGGTGTCCAGGTCATTACCGTCCCATGTTTGTTCCGAGCGGCCATGGCCGCGCCGGTCATGTGCGATGCAGCGGTACCCGTGCGACGCCAGGAAGAACATCTGGTCTTCGAAGGCATCGGCGGTAAGAGGCCATCCATGGCTGAATACGACGGGTTGTCCTGTTCCCCAATCCTTGTAATAGATACTGGTTCCGTCCTCGGTCGTGATGGTATGAGCCATGTTGTTTCTCCTGAAATCGACGATGTATCTGCACTGTCTTCATTTCGGAACGGAGGATTCCACGAACTTCACGAAGCTGCGAAGAAACTTCTGCAGTTGCTCCTTCATTTTTTCATCGACCATTTCGCCGGCACCATTGAATACGCTGCCGGCGCGAGATACGAGCAGACGCTCGCCGAACCAGGGGCGCGTACCTAATGTTTGCAATACAGGGAGCCAGGCATTTTGAGCGAGGATCGTGCCGAATCCACCTGGCGATGCGCCAATGACGGCGACTGGGCGGCTGCCAAACACACGAGGGATGTCGGCCGGCGGTCTTGACAGCCAGTCAATCGCGTTTTTGAACACGCCGGGTATGCCGTTGTTATATTCAGGGGTAATCAACAGCAGCCCATTGGCTGCAGCGATCCGATCCTTCAGGCTTGCCACTGTTTGCGGTATGCCTTCATTTGCCTCAACGTCCCCGTCGTAGAGTGGAATTCCTCTGATGCTCGCAATCTCAAGGCAGGCTCCGTCAGGCATTACACCGGCGGCTGCGCGCAACAGCGATGCATTGAATGAAGCAGCACGCAAGCTGCCCGCAATTCCAACGATCATAGTCATGTTCTCTCCTGGCAGCTAAGGTGCGCTCGTTGTTTCATGTACGTACTTAGTCGAAACTTGAGCTGTATGGGGCATGTTTATCCATCTGCCCCAAGCCATGTGCTATGTATGGTATGACCCTCGTACTGGTGAAATACGCAATACACGCGCAGGATTGATCCTCCTCAAACGGCTTGAATCCACCGCTCGGATGCGGAGCCGGATAGATAGCCGGTCATTGCAGCGTGATGCGCCCTGACACAACCTTCTACGACGAGCTTGCGCCCTTCTATCCTCTAATCCATCAAGATTGGAATGCCAGATCGAGCGGCAAGGGGAGCAGTTCTCGACGTTGATTGAACGAGCGAGGCGTGGCACCAGCAAGGCGGAAAATCGCCAGTCGCGAGCGTCTGTTCATGGCCGAAGGACTAAACCGCTCGCGCGGTAGGGAGCTCCGAACCAGCGGTGGCGGATGATTGGGACAGAGCAACTGTTTCCTATGCTGGTAATGAGGCAATCCGCCTCGTTACCACACAGGAGCATAGCCATGGTTTCCTCCGCCCCC
>DASVLY010000138.1:0-4081 GCA_036384635.1 Noviherbaspirillum sp.
TTTCTTTGGCAAGTGCCCCCAAGCGGGCCCCGAAAAATACAGGATGTCAACGAACCACTTTGGACGTTAGCAAACAAAAAACCCGCGCCCTCCAAGGAGAATCGCGGGTTTCATGGACGCCTTTGAACTTCCAAAAACATCGAATTGGTGGTGATAGGTGGACTTGAACCACCGACCCCAGCATTATGAGTGCTGTGCTCTAACCAGCTGAGCTATATCACCAAAATAGCCTTAAATTATGCGGATTTTAGTAACGACTGTCAAGAATGTTGTGACTGGATGGTTTTTACATGATGTAAAACCTGGCTTGCTGCATCCGTTGCAAGGCAGTCAACCACGATACGGTCCGGCATCGAACGCAGCCAAGTTAGCTGGCGTTTGGCCAGTTGCCGGGTTGCCGCAATTCCTTTTTCCCGGAGTTCCTTGCGGTCGTACACGCCGTCGAGATACTCCCATGCCTGGCGATAGCCGACGCAGCGCATGGAAGGCAAGCCCGGATGCAGATCGCCGCGTGCGCGCAATGCTTCCACTTCCGCGATTAGCCCACCGCCGGTTGCATTGAGCATGGCGTCGAAACGTGTGGCGATGCGTGCATGCAGCACGCTGCGCTCGGATGGTTCCAGCGAAATCGGCAGTAATGCAAACGGCAATTCCTGTTTCGGTGCCTGCGACAGCAATTGCGACATCGGCTTACCGGTCAGTTCAATGATTTCGAGCGCGCGCTGGATGCGTTGCGAGTCGTTTGGTTTTAGGCGTGCGGCTGTTGCGGGATCGAGTTCGGCCAGCTTTGCATGCAAGGCCGGTACACCGATACGCTCAGCTTCTTCATCGAGCCGCGCGCGCACTTCGGGATCGGCTTGTGGCAATGCATCAAGACCGTCGCGCAACGATTTGAAGTACAACATGGTGCCGCCAACCAATAGTGGCAATCTGCCGCGCTGTACGATCTTGGCCACCAGTTGTAATGCATCCTGCCGAAATTGCATGGCCGAATAAGCATCGGAGGGATCGAGAATGTCGATCAGGTGATGGACCACCTCGGTACGCTCGGCTACGGTTGGTTTCGCGGTACCGATATCCATGCCGCGATACACCAGAGCCGAGTCGACCGAGATGATTTCGGATGGAATGTGACGGGCGATTTCGAGCGCTGCGGCGGTTTTGCCGGAGGCGGTCGGGCCCATGATCGCGACTGCCAGTGGCGCCTTGCTTGCAATCATGTACTACTGCCCGCGCAAGAACAGCTTGTCGAGGTCGTTCAATGCGAGCTGTACCCAGGTCGGACGGCCATGGTTGCACTGATCGGCGCGCTCGGTTGCTTCCATCTGGCGCAGCAGCGCATTCATTTCGGGAAGGGTGAGCGACCGGTTCGCGCGCACCGCAGTGTGGCAGGCGAGCGTGCCGAGCAATTCATTGCGCCGCTCGACCAGCACACGCGAGCCACCGAATTCGCGTATGTCCCGCAACACATCACGCGCCAGCGTCTGCGCATCGGCATTTTTCAGCAATGCAGGGATCGCGCGTACTGCCAGTGTGGTCGGAGATAATGCGCTGATGTCGAAACCAAGCGCTTGCAGCGCCGCAGGGTTTTCTTCGGCAGTGCCGACTTCCACGGGGGCCGCATAGAAGGTGACCGGAATTAACAGGGGTTGCACCTGCATGGCATTTTCATCGAGAGCATTTTTCAGTTGCTCGTACAAAATACGCTCATGCGCTGCATGCATGTCGACCAGCACCAGCCCTTTACTGTTCTGCGCCAACACATAAATCCCGTGCAGTTGGGCCAATGCAAAGCCGAGCGGGAATTCGTCTTGCGGGGTTGTCTGTGTCGCAGTCGTCACAGCAGGCGATGAGGGCGGCGATGCCTCACTCACGTCCGTTTCCGGTGTTGCGGAGAACAGCGCGCCATAATCTGCAATCCTTTGCGCGACGCCGGCAGGTGCTGCAAACTGTGTGGCGAACGAGGTTTGCTGCTGTTCGCGTATCCAAGGCAACACGCGGGGCGTTGCAGTGACCGGTGCTGGTGCCGCGCCTGCTGATGTCGCGGAGGTTTGTGCAAGCGCGCGGTTGACTGCATGAAACACGAATTGATGTACCGCGCGACTGTCACGAAAACGTACTTCAATTTTCGACGGGTGCACGTTTACGTCTACTAATGCGGGATCGAGATCGAGCGACAGCGCATACGAGGGATAGCGGTCGCCGTGCAGCACGTCCTGGTAGGCGGAGCGTACCGCATGCGAGAGCAGCTTGTCGCGCACAAAGCGGCCGTTGACATAGAAATACTGTGCGTCGGCACGGGCCTTGGACGCGGTTGGCAGGCCGACGAAGCCGTGCAGGCGCAAGGGGCCTGCTGTCTCGTCCAGAGAAAGCCGCGCGTTTGCGAATTCGTTGCCGAGAATATAGGCGCTGCGCTTGTCGACTTCGCTTGCATTCCAGTGATCGATGGTTTTACCGTTATGCGTGAGGGAAAACGCGACATCCGGCCGCGACAATGCGATGCGGCGCACGACCTCGGCGCAATGGCCGAATTCGGTTTGTTCGGATTTCAGGAACTTGCGGCGCGCGGGCGTATTGAAATACAGGTCGCGCACATCGACTGTGGTGCCTGGCGCGCCCGACGCAGGTACGACCTGGTTTTCTTTGCCGCCCGCGATTTCCCATGCATGTGCGGCATCTGCGGTGCGCGAGGTGAGCGTGAGTTGAGCAACCGATGCAATCGACGCTAATGCCTCACCGCGAAAACCGAGCGTGTCGACGTTTTCCAGGTCGGACAGCGAGGCAATCTTGGAGGTGGCATGACGCGCCAGCGCCAGCGGCATCTGTTCCGGCGGAATGCCGCGCCCGTTGTCGGTGATCGCAATCCGCTTGACACCGCCTTCTTCCAGACGCACGGTGATATGGGTGGAGCCAGCGTCGAGTGCATTTTCCAACAGCTCCTTGACCACCGCCGACGGGCGGTCGACCACCTCGCCAGCGGCAATTTGTGAAATCAGTTGGTCGGAAAGGGCCTGGATCGGACGGACAGGGAAGTTCGGGGCGTTCATGGACGAATTATAACGGCCCAACTCTATTCCAATCTATTTGCTGTATTCGTGCCTGCTGCATCGGGCAGTGGTGTATGATTCCGCCGAACTTAAGCGGAGTAAGAATGGATTTCATGCAATTTTTCGACATGATCTTGCATGTCGATAAATATCTTGGAACGGTGATCGCGCAGTACGGCACGATGGTGTATGCAGTGTTGTTCGCGATTGTCTTTTGCGAAACCGGCTTGGTGGTGTTGCCCTTTCTGCCGGGCGATACATTGCTGTTCATCGGCGGCGCATTCTGCGCGACCGGGGCGATGAACGAGTGGTTGTTGATGACGCTGTTGATCATTGCGGCAGTCAGCGGCAATACCGTCAACTATTGGATCGGCAGCGCAATCGGGCACAAGGTCTTCACGCACGATTACAAATGGCTGGACAAGACGGCGCTGAAAAAGACGCACATGTTCTATGAACACCATGGCGGCAAGACCATTATCCTCGCGCGCTTCGTGCCGATCGTGCGCACTTTTGCGCCTTTTGTCGCCGGCGTATCGGAAATGACGTTTGCGAAATTCCAGCTTTTTAACGTGGTTGGTGCGGCGCTGTGGGTCGTCGGGCTGGTCGCGGGCGGCTACTTCTTCGGCAATATCCCTGTCATTCGCGATCATCTCAATACGATCGTACTGCTGGGCGTCGGCGCTGCTGTGATTCCTCTGGCGCTTGGCGGCTTGTGGAAAGTCGGCAGAAAAATCTTGATGTAGGAGAAGCGGCAATCAAGAAAAAAGGGCAGGTGCGGATTGTCGCTTGCCCTTTTTGTATCTGCCGGTGGCGTATACAAGGCCGAAAGCCTCAGTCGTTGCTTAGGCCGCGAGACTGTCGATCAAGCCCATTTCGGAGCTGGACATCAGCCTGTCGATGTCGACCAGGATCAGCATGCGCTGCTCGATCGTGCCCAGGCCGATCAGGTAGTCGGTATTGAGCGCGGTGCCCATTTCCGGCGCCGGCTTGATCTGCTCTGGCGACAGCGTGATCACGTCCGACACGCTGTC
>DASVLY010000139.1:0-4708 GCA_036384635.1 Noviherbaspirillum sp.
AATTGACGATACAAAGACGTAAAAGCCAAATTCTTTTTGCCCAAAAAGCCCACTTTTGATGAAATCGCTACTAGCTTCTTGATCAAATTGTTCGGAAGTCTCGGCAGGGAAGTTACTACTAGTGACCTTGCTGGCAGCAACCAAAAAAATTTTAGCACGCCAACCCTTGGAGATTTATTAATGAAAAAATCGCTTCTCGCACTGGCAGTTCTGGGTGCCTTCGCAGGCGCAGCTCAAGCACAATCCTCCGTGACCGTTTATGGCTCCTTTGACGGCGGCCTCCGTCACCAGAATCGCTCAGATACCGACACCGCTGGTTCGCAAGGTGGCCAATGGAAAATGAGTTCGAACGGTACCTACCTCTCCAACCGTATCGGCTTCAAAGGCGTTGAAGACCTCGGCGGCGGTCTGAATGCCCACTTCACGCTGGAAACTGGCTTCAACACCGGCAATGGCGAGCTGGACAACAAGACCAACCAATTGTTCCGGCGTACCGCCTCAGTTGGCCTGGGCAGTGCCTGGGGCTCCCTCGACTTCGGTCGCCAGTACTCCATCAACTTCCAGACAACCGGCTCCTACGATCCGTTTAACCTCAAGTACATCGGCGTCACCCCGGTGGCTGGATTGGGCGGCCTGACCCGTCTGGACAACGACATCAAGTACACCTACACTGCCGGCCCGGTAACGGTGCGTGCCGAACATGGTTTCGGCGAAGTGCCTGGCGCCTTCAGCACCGGCGCAACGAACGCAGTCGGTGCGACCTATGCAGAAGGCCCGATCACTGTTGGTAGCGCATACACCCGCGGTAAAACTGCTGCAGGCCTCAGCAGGAAAGACTGGACCATTGGCGGCGCATATACCACAGGTCCGTTCCGCGTTGCGCTGGGCTACAACAACTACAAGGAAGACACTTCGGCAACTGCCGATACCACGACCAAAGACTGGTGGCTCGGCGGCTCCTATAATCTCTCTTCGGCAGCAGCTCTGACTGCGGCTTACTATCAGACAAAGGTCTCGCCATCTACTGGCGGCGACGCGAAGCAAAAGCTGTTCATCGTTGGCGGCACCTACGCTTTGTCCAAGCGCACCAACCTCTATGCTGACATCGACAGCAAACGTTTCAGCGTAAGCTCCGGCACTGCACCGACAAGCCTGACTGGCTTCTCCGCTGGTATCAACCACTTGTTCTAAGCATCAGCAAAAGTGCGTTTGACTGCGCAAGCAGGCAAACGCCAGATTGCTGGTTCGGAACCAAACGGGCTCGCATTCGTGTGAGCCCGTTTTTTATTTGTGACGTCACAACCCGACGTTCATGCAGTTACAGACTTGATTTCTACAGGCATCAGCACGAAGACGACAGCTTATAGCTGGCGTCTGACGGGGCGGAAAACCGCTTGGTCCGCATAAAATGCCAGATCCTGCTCTTCCCACCATCCAGGTACGCCTGCCACCGGGAGCGGCAAGAACGACGAGGTGGTCAGGTCGCCAGCCAGTTGCGCGGCTACGTTCGCATCCAGCCACGCCCGCTTTTCCGCTATGGGCATATCGAAGAAACCGGCACCGACGATAACCGGCCAAACGTGCGCGGTGATTGCCTTGTAAGGATTCACCAATTTTTCCATCAACGCATGGCCGAACATCCACACTTCGCAGTCACGCTCAAACGCGCTGCGCCTCACCACGAATAGTTCGTGCCAGCAATGGGTGCGCAATGCGTCAATCAACGAGGTGTCGTGCACTGCCAACAGTGCAGCATTTTCATCGAAAATGGTGGCGGCATCGCGCAGCCTGCCGCGCGTTACAGATTGTGCGGCGGCCTTGGCAATTTCAGCAGCTTGTAATGCATTGAGTTGAACCTTGATGTTCGGGAATGCCTGCCAAATCAACGCGTTGAAAAAATCGTGCAGGTTGTCACGAGTCGGCACGCCCCCAGTCGCGCTGATGAACGCTTCATAGGCGGTACCGGTCGGCAAAGCACTTTGCGGCACGAATTGAATCGGCAAGCCACAATGGTTGCGCAATGCCTTTTCACTTGCCATTGCATTGAGCGCGGCGCGCCAATCTGCTGCCCGCACAATGGGGGCAGCAAGCTCGACGAGCGGTTTCAGCCATGGGCGCTGCCAATCGATGGCGTCGAGAAATTGCGCACTACTCATGCGCATCAGCCTGCAGTCAAACCATTTTCCAGCCGATCGCCTCGCCGCCGTTCAACGGCACCACGGTAGTGTCGCCCATCGGCAATTCTGCAGGCAGATTCCAGCTTTCGCGCTTCAAGGTAATCGAGCCGGGATTGCGCGGCAAACCATAGAATGCGGGACCATTAAAGCTGGCGAATGCCTCCAGTTTGTCCAGCGAATCGGCCTGATCGAACGCATGCGCATACAGTTCCATGGCATGCAGGGCGGTGTAGCAACCGGCACAACCGCAAGCATGCTCTTTCAAGCCTTTGGGGTGCGGCGCGGAGTCGGTGCCGAGGAAAAATTTCGGACTGCCGGAAGTTGCTGCCCGTACCAGCGCCTGGCGGTGTTCTTCGCGCTTCAATACCGGCAGACAGTAGTAATGCGGGCGTATGCCGCCCTTGAAGATTTCGTTGCGGTTGTACAGCAGGTGATGGGCAGTGATGGTCGCGGCAACGGTGTTGTCCGCTTCGCTCACGTATTGGGCGGCGTCTCTGGTCGTGATGTGCTCGAACACGACTTTCAGCGACGGCATGTCACGCTTTAACGGCTGCATCACGCGCTCGATGAAGACTGCTTCGCGATCGAAAACGTCGATAGTGTGATCGGTCACCTCGCCATGCACGAGGAAGGGCATGCCAACTTCCTGCATTGCCTCGAGCGTCTTGCGGCATTTCGATAACGCGGTAACGCCTGCATCGGAATTGGTAGTCGCTCCGGCCGGATAGAGTTTCACTGCGTGGATGAAACCGCTGTCCTTGGCGCGCCGGATTTCATCCGGCGGCGTGTTATCGGTCAGATACAGCGTCATCAACGGCTCGAACTGCATGCCAGGCGGCAGAGCGGCCAGGATGCGTTCGCGGTAGGCGGCGGCTTGCGCTGTGGTGGTGATCGGCGGCTTCAGGTTCGGCATGACGATTGCGCGGGCAAACTGGCGTGCGCTGTGGGGCAACACGCTGGCCATTGCTACGCCATCGCGCAGGTGCAAATGCCAGTCGTCAGGGCGGGTGATGGTGATGCTGTTAGCAGAGGATTGAGTGGACATAGCGACTTTTCCTTAGATAGCCGCCATTTTACCTGCTGCGGCCCTTTTCCCGGGCTCCGGGAATGCTTTCAGTGAATGATCTTTGCCAGGAAGTTGCGTGCGCGTTCGGATCGTGCCGAACCAAAGAATTCATCCATCGTGCAATCCTCCACAATGTGCCCCTTGTCCATGAACATGATGCGGTTCGCTACGCGCCTGGCAAAACCCATTTCATGGGTGACAACCATCATCGTCATGCCTTCCTGCGCAAGACCGACCATCACGTCCAGCACTTCGTTGATCATCTCGGGATCGAGCGCCGAGGTCGGCTCGTCGAACAGCATTGCAATCGGTTCCATCGACAATGCGCGCGCAATCGCCACGCGCTGCTGCTGGCCGCCGGAGAGTTGGCCGGGAAACTTGTCCTTGTGCTCGAGCAGCCCCACGCGATCGAGGTACGCCAAGCCCTTCTCTGTCGCTTCTTCCTCGCTGCGGCCCAGTACCTTGACTTGGCCAATAGTGAGGTTCCTGCGCACCGACAGGTGCGGGAACAATGCAAAACTCTGAAACACCATGCCGATGCGCGCGCGCAGCTTCGACAGGTTGGTTTTCGGATCGCCGACCGACACGCCATCCACCAGGATCTCGCCCTTCTGGAACGGTTCCAATCCATTGATCGTCTTGATCAGCGTCGACTTACCGGAACCGGATGGACCGCACACCACCATCACATCCCCCCTTGCGACGCGGGTTGTACAGTCAGTAAGCACCGGGAAGCTGCCATACCATTTGCTGACGCCTTTCATTTCGATCATGTTGCACTCCTGAATGAAACCTCTTTCTCCAGGGTTTCCGAACAGTCATACGCTGAATCAGGCGACAGCCGTCTCGCTGCCGGTTGACGGCGATACCGCCGCCTCGTCTTTTCTCGCCTGCTGGCGCGTCCACATCTGCGCGTAGGCGCCATTGGCAGCCAGCAGTTCGAAATGCGTGCCGCGTTCGATGATACGGCCATGATCGAGCACCAGGATTTGCGCGGCATCGGCGATTGTCGACAGGCGGTGCGCGATCACCAGGGTCGTGCGGTCTTTCGCGATCTCTTTCAGTTGCGCCTGGATCGCCTGCTCGGCGCGGGAATCGAGGGCGGACGTGGCTTCGTCGAAGATCAGGATCGCCGGATCTTTGAGCAAGGTACGTGCAATCGCCACCCGCTGCTTTTCGCCGCCCGATAATTTCAGGCCACGCTCGCCGACCATGGTCGCATAGCCGTCCGGCAGACTCTCGATAAAGTCGTGGATATACGCTGCCTTTGCCGCCGCAATGATTTCGGCCTTGCTCGCATCCGGCTTGCCGTATGCGATGTTGTATTCGATCGTGTCGTTGAACAGCACCGTATCTTGCGGCACGATGCCGATCGCCTTGCGCAACGAGGTCTGGGTGATGTCGCGCAAGTCCTGACCGTCGATGGTGATCGCGCCAGCGTTGATGTCGTAGAAGCGGAACAACA
>DASVLY010000140.1:0-4964 GCA_036384635.1 Noviherbaspirillum sp.
GCAACATCTGAACACCTTGAGCGAATTCGCCACTTCCTGTCCCAGTCGCCTTACGGCAATTTGCTGCAACTGACTAAAGATTTACGTACGTAAAGCCGTTGTCATAGGCAGGACTGAAGTTCAATCGCGACTTGAAACCGCTCGACTTGGCCTCATTTTTGCATCAAAGAGAACCAGGGCACCCCTGAAATCATTTGTAGCACAAGGAGCGCAACATGAACTTAATCTACAACAGCGATCAGTACAGCGTGGTGGAATTCGGGGCCGATGATGGGCGCGAAGCCTTGCGCTTTGGCGGATATGAGATCATGGACAAATCCGGCAAACGCGAAATTTTCATCGGCGGTACGTTGGCCCGCTCTTTCCGGGAAGAAGTGGAAAACCTGATCGCGACCGAGCCAAGCATTGAGGAAATCGATGATTTTCTCGGCAAGTATGATGCATTGATGCGGCAACCGGTCACCCTGCATTAAAATCAGCGCCTTTTTTACAAAGCCCGCCACAGAATAGAGGGACTCACCAACCTCTTTTCTGTGGCCCCCCCCTCCCGCTCCGAAGCGTGCCGCTTCACTGCATCGCGCGCCGTCCGGAAAAAATCCTAGATACCCGTTACTGTTGGCTGTGGCATGATGGCAAGCATTTTCTTCCATGCTTACTCATGTACGCAAACTCCCGCCTCATCACCAGCGCACAGAGGGATGTGCACAAACAGTTGTCGGCCGTTGTCGCCAAGCACGCAACCACGGAATTCAAAAAGCCGGTCATATCCTACAATCGCGCAGCGTTCGAGGTGAGCATCTCCGCCTGGCGCTCGCATGGCGCAAAGCCGCTGATCCTCGATGCCGGCTGTGGCGTCGGCCTGTCGACACTGAATCTGGCAGCGCATTTCCCGGATCATTTCGTGATCGGAGTCGACCAGTCTGCCGACCGTCTGTCACGCAACATACGCTGGCAGGGCGAGTTGCCGTCCAACTTCATCAAGGTGCGCGCGGATCTCGTCGACTATTGGCGCCTGATGCTGGCAGCAGACATACGGCCTGCGCGTCATTACCTGCTTTATCCGAATCCATGGCCGAAAACCGGCCAACTGCAGCGCCGCTGGTATGCTCATCCGGTATTTCCGTCAATTGTCGCACTCGGCGGCCAATTTGAATGCCGCAGCAACTGGCGCATTTATGTTGAGGAATGTGCGAGCTCACTCACACAATTGACCGGTGTGCAAGTATGCTGCGCGCCCTACACGACCACGACACCGAGCACGCCATTCGAACAAAAATATCTTGCTTCCGGCCATGATTTATGGCGCTGCCAAGCAAACCTTGAAGCCTCTTCATAGCCTTTGCTTTTCCTCTGGCATAAGTAGCAACAATCAAAGTTTCACAAAGGGATAATGCGGCCTTCCAAGGGAAATCCGACGGAATCCCGCATGAGAATTGCATTTCACTTAAGAAATGACAATTTGACCAAGCACAAACGGCAATTTGATAATTGCTGCCTCCCCTATTTATGGCATTGTTCGAGTGAGTAAAAGGCGGTAATCTCAGCTCTTATCCAGATTCAACAGTCGAGGCCCCGGCGGTGGCAGGCATCGACGGGAACACACGCTCGTATCGATCCGCTTCGGCTAAGGCGAACGTTTTCTCCCTCCATCACCTCGACAAGCGCCACCACGAAGAAGGGTATTGCGAAATGCTGTACGTTTCCGATTCTGCACCATCGAACCAGCCTGTAATAGTTCTGCGCCTGACAAATCCTGCCTCGCAGTCATACTCGTATACCGAAACATTGAAGGAATACGGGCTTAACCTGCTTGAATGTTTTACGTTGGAAGCCGCTCACAATGCGGTCAGCCATGGCTGCCGCGTCGGCTTGCTGATCGTCACGCAGGAGGCGGAACTCGCGCACCTCGACAAGTGCGAGCCGTTTGTCAGCAATAACACGATTTCCTGGGTCGGTCTGATTGCGCAAGAATTGATTTCGGCACCGCGCATGCGCGAGTTCATCGGCGAGCATCTGTTCAACTTCATCACCCTGCCGGCCGATCTTGACCATATCGCGCTGACGCTGCGTCATGCGTGGGGCATGGCCTTTATGCGCGAAGTGCGGCATGCCGCCGCATTGACGTCGTTGCCGGACGATGCAGACTTCGCGATGGTGGGACAGACGCCGCAAATGCAGCGCCTGTCCAGCCAGATCCAGAAAGTGGCACGCACCGATGCATCGGTGCTGATCAGTGGCCCGTCCGGCACCGGCAAGGAACTCGCCGCGTTATCGATCCACAGACAATCGCCTCGGCACAACGCGCCTTTTGTGGCAGTCAATTGCGGTGCGATTGCACCGCAATTGTTTCAGTCGGAATTGTTCGGCTATGAAAAAGGCGCGTTCACAGGTGCGACCCAGCGCAAGATCGGCCGTATCGAAGTAGCTCAAGGCGGAACGCTGTTTCTCGATGAAATCGGCGATATGCCGTTCGACATGCAGGTGAATCTGCTGCGTTTTTTGCAGGAAAAAACCATCGAGCGCGTCGGCGGCAACGACACGATAGAAATCGATGTGCGCGTAATCGCAGCCACCCACATTGACCTGGCCGAAGCGGTGCAGCAGGGACGCTTTCGCGAAGACCTGTACTATCGCATCAACGTGGTATGCATCGAAACGCCGCCACTGGCTGACCGCGGCCAGGATATAGAAGACATTGCGAAATACTATTTCGCCAAGTTCGCCGGCATGCATAACCGCAGCCTGCGCGGCTTTTCCAAGGCGGCCATGAATGCGATGTTGAGCCACACCTGGCCCGGCAATGTGCGCGAATTGGTAAATCGAGTGCAGCGTGCCACCGTAATGGCCGAAGGCCGCTTCATCCAGCCGGAAGACCTCGGCTTCGAACGTCATGCACAGCATGGACAAATGATGTCGCTCGAAGATGCGCGCGCCGCAGCCGAAAGCATGATGATCCGCCGCGCGCTGTCGCAATCGCGCAACCAGATTTCACGCGCTGCATCGCTGTTGGGCGTATCGCGTGTGACTTTGTATCGCCTGATTGAGAAGTACAACATCCGGCCAGACATGGCGCCTAAAGCGAGAACACCGTTTCTCAATAACGCCAAGCGGGAGCTGGAGGTTCGCAAATAACGGTGCCCACTCGAAACAGGCAACGATTCGCATTATCTCTCGTCGGCAGCATCGGCTTCCGGCGCGCATTCCCATAACAACGATCCATCCGGAACGCTTTCCGATTGAACGTTTATGTCAAAACGTCCCCGCCGTCACGTTGAATCAACGCAGTGGGGGTGCTTTGATGCAAGCTTGGAAGGCACGCGTTCACCGGCGGACAGGGCAGGCATGGCAATACCGGGACATGGCGTGGGTGAGGAAAGAGAACTCGTGGCAGACGCCGGCAGCAAAGCCCCGGGGGCGGATTCAGGCACCTGTGGAACAACCCTCTGGCCGCCTGGCTCAGGTTATAGGCTTTTCTTTCCGGCAACCGCCCTTCACCCATACCCAACCTCGAATAATCATCAACGAAAGGTGGTGCAAATATGAAAAGAAAAACACGAACAGCATGCCGCGCGGCTCAGGTGATTCCGGCGGCATTGATCAGCATGCTGGCGGCTGGACATTCGCATGCGGCCGATACGCCGGAAAACAGCCCTCCCGCAGCACGTTCCGCTCCTGGCGCCTTTACCGTGGACGAAGATGCGGCACAGCGCGCACTTGAGAAAACGCTGACGCAGACCGGCGCATTACTGCTGACACAAGGCGCATTCGAAATCACACCCAGCTACACCTACCGGCGAAGCGAGCAAAACAGGGCCGTGCTCGCCACCCTCGTCAATCCGGCCACGGCCACCTCCACTTCCACACAGGTCGTTGCAAATCAACGAAGCTGGCAAAACGAAAACACGCTGCGTGTCGATTTCAGAGCTGGCTTGCCGTACAACAGCCAATTCGAATTCGGCCTTCCCTATACCATTATGCGCACTTCGCAGGTAAGCGACCTGGGGACGGACACGTCAGCCAACGGCAACGGCATTGGAGATGCGACGCTGGGGATTGCAAAGACATTGACACGCGAAAGCGGATGGAAGCCGGATCTGATTGGCCGCCTCACCTACAATTTCGGCAACGGCAAACGAGAGGATGACGGCGTTCCTCTGAATGGCGGTTATCGAGAAATGACGGTCGAATTGAATGCCCTCAAACGACAAGACCCGCTTGCATTCGTCGTTAATGCGTTTTACAGCAAAGTCTTCGAGAAGGACTCGATCAAGCCGGGTGATGTTGTGGGAGTTTCTGCGACAGCGCTATTAGCCGCCAGTCCCGCCACTTCCTTGCAGATCGGCTTTTCGCAGGTTTATCGAAAAAAACAGGAAAACAACGGCATTTCCCTGGCCGGCTCGGAACAGACCTATGGCATCGCAAGCTTTGGCGCAACGTCGGTTTTATCGCGCAACTTGACCTTGATTTCCCAGCTTGGCATTGGTTTAGGCAACGATGCGCCCAAGTACAGCTTTACGATTGCGTTACCGATCTATTTCAGATAAACACCGATAGGAAGACGGGCGAAATACCCGTCTTTTGAACAATTGCCAGCCCTCTGAAGAGGGCCGGCAATTGCCACCTTGGAGCTACTTACTGATGCTGAATAACGAAGTTGCGCTGATACGCATCATTGTCAGCTACTGCATGCCCGTGGTTGCCAAAGTTAAGCGCAACAGCAGTCTGAGTAATGGTCTGAATGTTCGGTGCGATATTGAAGTCCAGGTAACCGGCAGTGACGCCGTCCATTTGCGCAGCGCTCAGCTCCACCGGTTCAGCGGCAAAAGCCACCGGAGACAGCAGGGTTGCAGCAGCGAGAGTAGCGATCAATGATTTCTTCATTTTGCATTTCTCCTAAACGTAAGAGTTGAGTTGAAAAATAACGAAACGCGGACACGCTTTGTGATGCGCTTCACCCTCACTTT
>DASVLY010000141.1:0-2724 GCA_036384635.1 Noviherbaspirillum sp.
GCCCGCTGCATAGGCTGCATTACCATAACCCAGTTGCAAGGCCAGGTTATGCGGCCAGCGCCGCAGCGCAGCTTCATACGCTTGACGCGCATGGATTGCATCCGCGCTTTTCTCCAGCGCGATGGCAGCATCCGCCACGGCGGCTTCGTCCGCTGTCGCCGGCAAGTGTCCGGCAGGCAGGGTAACCATGCCCCAATAACTTCCTCTTGCCCAGGTGTGTTCAAAGGTCGATAACGGCAATACCAGTCTCTCGGTCGTACCTGAGCGCAAGACGATTTCCATGCGATCCAGGTCGTAACCGATCACGACCGCGTAGTGCCATAGCGGAAACCATGGAAGACTAAGGTTCTGCAGCACGATGACCGGATTGCCGGCAGCCACCTCCGTCAGCAATGCATCCAGCCTTGGCGGAATCGTCAGGCTGAATGCGCCTTGCCGCCGGCCCGCTGCCAGCATTTCCGGTTGCAGGCTGCCCTGCCGCGCGGGCAGGTAAACCTGCGGCACCAATGTCTCGGGTTTGATCGGGATGCCGGCGGCATTGAGCGACATCGCAAGCGCTGCCGGGCCGCACTGATAACGCTCCTGCGCGAAGAACGGTGTCGAGGAAAGTTCGGCGCGGCGCGCCAGATTCGGCGGCGCCTGCTGCAGCGAGCGGGTTTGCGTGGCGCAGCCGGTCAGTGCTAATGCGAGAAGAAATAATGCTTGCAGCATCCACACGTGCCGCAAGCGTCTGGCGTGATGCAGCATTCAGCGCCGCGAACGCGTGAACGGGAACACCTTCGTCAGGCCGAGAATGTCGGTCACCAGCAGAATGACGAAAACCAGCAGCAGTGCGCCGACCACATCACCGCCGGCGGGCAGACTGTCGATCTCATGTGCCAGCGTTGCCGCTTCCGTATCGGTCAGCGCCGCCACGCGCGCCTGCGCCTCGTCCCTGCCGACTCCCATTTTTTCCAGTTCCGCGAGAATCTCGGGCCGATTAAGTGCGGCGACAATTTTCGCATGGTTCTGTTGTGCGATAGTCGCCGCATGAACTTGCTCAGTGCCGATCATTGCAGCCTGTACCGACTGCGTAAAGCCGGCGAAACTGAACGCCGTGAGCACAACATACATGAAAAACCATTTGAGCTTCTGACTCATTTTTTTCCTCTTCTTTGCAATGAGCACCCGCAATGCAGGCAAAACCTGAAGCTAACGGTTGTCAGCCACGCTTTAGGCATTGTGGATGATTCGTTAGCTTCTCACCAATTTCACCAAGTTATTTTGACCTTTCTTGATGCCAAAGATCATCAGGCGTTACGTTTGGTTACTAGGGCCACGGCATGGGATTCACATCCCTGTACTGGGCAGAACCGGCGGGAATAGCCGGTGCCGAAGTCGATGTGTCGCCCTCTCCGAGCTTGGGCCCGACGATTTCACCGATTTCACGGCGCGAAGCGCAGAAATCCGACTGCAACAAGGGAAATTCTTTCCTTGGCCAGTTCGCGATCGCCCATCTTGTCAATTCCTCAAAGCGCTGAGTCAGTTCCGCTGCGTATCGGTCAAATTCCTCATTGCTCGCCATGTCCGCTGCTCCTTTGCCGGCATCTCTGCTTATGCTTGATGCAAAATTAGACGAAGGGGTAAACAGATGGTTCGGTGCAGCGTATTTGGGCAATGCGGCGCAGAACTCTTTGCCGAAGCGCCAATCATATTTATGCATATATGGATACATAACACACAGGAGAGTGTTGCATGGCACAGGAACCCAGGCATATGACCGGTGAGGATGTCGGCAGCAGCGGACGAATACTGCAGAGCGGCACTCACCTTGCCCGTATCCTCGCCCGGCGTCAGCCGGATGAGACTTATGAAGCGCAGGTGTATGTCCGCCTGACACGCGAACCGGAAGTGGCGGAAACCTATATCCCCGCCGGAATCTTCCCGACCGAGGACGAAGCCTGGGCGGCTGCGGAAGAACGCGCAAAACGCGCATTCAGGGAACACGAGTTCTGACTGCCGCAATCCCGCCCTCTGGAGCATATGGAGCATATCCTCATAGCAAGGCCCATCAGGCCATCAATACATCCATAGGCAATTCCAACCGGAATTGCCTCTACAATATCGCCTTTTGTCATCATGCCTTGCGCGATCAGGAGAGCGATCATGGCCGCATCCAACAGTGCCCGTTTCAGACGCAAAACCCTATTTGCGCTCGCGATCATATTCACCGTCGGCCTGTCCGCCTGTTTTACCGGGCAGGAAGCACGAGACCGGTCGGACCAGACCATCAAAATGACGGACAAGGGAGTCACTGTCTATGCCGCCGGCGATATCGCAGAGTGCAAGAACCTCAAGCCGGAATCCACCCCCGCCGCGCAGACTGCCGCGCTGATCGCCGCCGGACTGGCGAAGGACAAGGACGGCGCCGTGCTGACACTGGGCGACAATACCTATCCGATCGGGCTGCCGACCGAATTCGACAATTGTTATGAACCGACCTGGGGCAGGTTCAAGGAACGCACTTATCCGTCGCCCGGCAATCATGACTACTACACGCCGCAGGCGATCGGTTATTTCGGCTACTTCCGCAATGCGGCCGGACCGGCGCGCCGCGGCTATTACAGCTTCGAGCTGGGCGGCTGGCACATCATTTCTCTCAACAGCACGCTGAAACAGGAAGAGCATCAGGCGCAACTGGCGTGGCTGAAGACCGACCTGGAACAGCACAATGCGCGCTGCACC
>DASVLY010000142.1:0-4527 GCA_036384635.1 Noviherbaspirillum sp.
GCCGATTACGCCGCCACGGGTAAAGACGTTCAACGCGACCACGGTTCCATCCACCGGCGCCTTCACCACCACATTGGCCAGATCGAAGTCCTGGCTCTTCAGGCGGCTGCCCAGCGCCTCCGCCTCCTTCTGCACATCGGCCAGTTGCGTCCGCACTTCCTTCTGGTAATCCTGCTGGCGCTGGATGCGGCGCAAAGTCAGTTCTGCAATCTGGCGCTGCGCGCGGCCGATATTGCCGATGTTTTCCGACATGCCGCCGTTGACCTGCGCATAAGTGCGCTCCAGGTCCAGCAAGCGGTTACGGGCGACGTAACCTTCTTTCGCGAGATCGCGCACGCCGTCCAGTTGCTCCTTCAAAAACTGAAGCTGCTGCTTCTGGCTGTCGAGAGACTCCTGCAAACCATGCGCCTGCGATTTCAAACCGGCGATATTTTCATCGATGGCCGCCAGCTCGCTCTGCAGCGAAGACTGACGCGACATGAACAACTGGATCTGCAAGCTGATCACGTCTGCCGCGCGCGGATCGTTCTTCGCGCTTTCCAGTTCCGGCGGAAAAACAATGCTCTTCTTGCCATCGCGTTCCGCAGTCAGCCGCGCCTCGGCTGCCAAGGCGGTGAAATACTGCGCGCGCGTCATTTCCGCCGCGGCTCTGGCCTGCACATCATTCATGCGCACCAGCGGCTGCCCAGCCTTGACCACATCGCCCTCCTTGACCAGGATGTCCTCGATCGTGCCGCCGGTCTGGTGCTGAATCGCCTTGCGGCTGGTCGCCACGGCAACCGTGCCGTTGACCGGCACCCCCTTGTCCAGCGGCGCGAACATCGCCCACAACAGAAAGCCGCCGACACCCGCCAGCACGATCCACCAGCCGAGCCGGGTATGCACGGTCGCATCGGTATTGACCATCTGCAGAGCAGGATCCTGCTCGATCGGCTCCACCGTAACGACATTGTTATTGAAAAGTTTACGCATGATCATTCCTGTTCCGTTACTGCGGGCTGAGTGGTTGCAGCCAGGCGCGCCTGCGCCTCCGCAGCCGCCTGCTGCTGCGCCAGTTGGGCCTGCTGTGCTTGTTGTGCCTGCTGCTGGTTGGCCTGCGCAATCGCATTCAACACCTGATCGGTCGGGCCGAACATCTGCGCCATGCCATCACGCAGCAGCAACAGCTTGTTGGTGGCGCCAATAATGCTGGTGCGATGCGTAATCAGCACGACCGTCTTGCCGCGCCGGCGCATATCGATAACCGCCGCCACCAGCGCCTGCTCGCCGATCTCGTCCAGGTTCGAGTTCGGCTCGTCGAGCACGATCAGCGACGGATCGCCATACATGGCGCGCGCCAGACCGATACGCTGCTTCTGGCCGCCGGAAAGACCGGCGCCGCCATCGCCCAGCAAAGTGTCGTAACCCTTCGGGAAATGAAGGATCATGTCGTGCACGCCGGCGCGCCTGGCGGCCTCGATCACCTTGTCCGAATCGATCTCGCCGAAGCGGGCGATGTTCTCGCTGACGGTACCCGCGAACAGCTCGATATCCTGCGGCAGATAACCAATGTGCGGCCCCAATTCGTCCTTGTTCCACTGATAGATGTCGGCGCCATCGAGGCGCACCTTGCCGGAGGCAGCCGGCCATATGCCGACCAGCAGGCGCGCCAGCGTCGATTTACCGCAACCGCTGGGGCCGATGATGCCAAGCGCATCGCCGGGCTGGATCGCGAAGCTCAAGCCTTTGATCACCGCGACTTGTCCTCCGGGCGGCGCTGCCATCACCTGCTCGACCGTCACAATACCTTGCGGCTTCGGCAACGACATGCCCGTCTGGCGCGGCGGGTTAGCCGCCAGCAGGTCGGTCAGCCGGCCATAGGCGCTGCGCGTGCTGGACCAACTCTTCCACACACTGATCACCATTTGCACCGGCCCCAATGCCTTGCCGAGCAAGATCGACGCAGCGATCATCATTCCGGGAGAAAGCTTGCCCTCGATGACCAGCAGCGCGCCCAGACCCAGCACGAGCGATTGCACCGCTGTCTGCACGAACTTAGTCGCCGCACTAACGATACCCGCTTTTTCGCTGGCTTCACCCTGCAACTGCAGGAAACGACCGTGCAGCTTGAACCAGCGATGCATCAGGTTGGGCAGCATGCCCATCGACTCGATTACTTCCGCATTGCGCAGATTGTTGGTCGCCAGGTTCGACGACGTGATCGCCATCGTGTTGGCTTCGGCCAGCGGCTTCTTCGACACTTTTTCATTCACGAACGCCAGCACGATCAGAACGGCGGTACTGATGACCGCGAAGACACCGAGTGTCGGCTCGAACAGGAAGATGACGATCAGGTAAATCGGAAACCAGGGCGCATCGAAGAAAGCGAACAGCGCATTACCAGTCAGGAACTGGCGGATATTTGTGAGATCCTGCAATGCCTGGCCCGCATTGCCGCCGCCGCGCTTCAGGTTCTGTTCGAATGCGGCGGTATAAACCCGCTTGTTCAGCTTCATGTCGAGCTGTGCGCCGACACGCACCAGCACGAAGCTGCGCACCAGTTCCAGCGCGCTCATGAAGAGATAGCCGCCGAGCATCATCAATGTCAGCATTAATAAGGTAATCTCGTTACGGCTTTGCAGCACCCGGTCGTACACTTGCAGCATGTAGAGCGACGGGGTCAGCATCAACAGATTGATGATGGCGCTGAACACACCCACCGTACGGAAGGCGCTCTTGAATTCGAGCAAGGTCTGCGCAATTTCGTTTTGCGGAATTTGGAATTTGGGTTTCATTTGTCTTGTCAAGCGCATCCAGTGCGCAGCCGCAGTAGTTCCGACAGGGAACAAGCACTCAATAATTGGGAATTCAGCCGGGTTGCCGTGAATCCGGCATGCCAGATAAGGAACGCCCGCCATCCTGTTACAAACGTGGAAAATGTGATCCAAATCACATTTTCAAAAGCTTACCATAGGAAAATCTGGTCCGCTAGAAATTTCCATTTGGAATAATGGATGAGGGCAAACTGCAACAAGTTGGAGGGAAATCGGGGCGGAATCGCCCCTGGAACGGTGTGCGAGATGAAATGTTTTATTACACCTTGCCAAACCGGGAAAAGAAACGGCTCAAACCACCTTTTTCCGCAGCCGCGCCGGCCTTCTGAACGATCAACCCGAACGACGTCACCACATACTTCTCGATTTGCACCCGCAAATGCACTTCCTGCTTGTATGGCGGGAGATCCACGGTCTGATCGGCGTACCCCTGCCCGCTTTCCCAGTCGACCTCCACCGCATGCCCCTGTGAACGCAGGGTCGCAATCACTTGTTCGATGTCCCTCTTGCGATAGAGCACCGTAGGCCCGCTTGCGACCGTTTCCTCATTTGACGACAGATTGAATTCCGTGGTGTGGACCGCAATGCCACCCGGCTTCAGACAGCGCATCGCGTTGTAGATGAATTGCATGCCCTTTTCCAGATCGCCAAGGTGCTCCAGCGCACAGGACGACCAGAGAAAATCATACCGACCATCGAAATCGTGGCCGATATCGTTCATATCCGCAAAGCGGAATTTGACCAGACGCGCGAATTCCTTCGGATCGCACAAGCCACGCGCGTTCAACGCCGCATCGCCGCTTGCATGCTGCCCGGTATCGACCCAACCCGCCGCCGCTGCCTCTTCGGCAAACAGATCGGTCGCCGTAATCGTCGCGCCCATGCGCGCGAACATCGCTGTCAATGGCTCTTGTCCGACCGCAAAACCCAGGCCGCGCATTCCCGGTCGCAGCATCCCCCGCTCCGCCAGCGCTTCGCTGATGAAGCACCATTCCCAGATCTTGCGGTGAAGGTGGATAGGCCGCTCCTTGAACCGGATATGCCACTCCTGCATTTGCGGTGAGGTGAGAGATGCCTGGGTGCACATGCGGGAAGTGAGCATTGGAATGGTCGCTTTGCGGAACTGTTAAATCAGCGATTTTAACAAAGCAGTCTTTGCGCCACAGGTACTTGTGCGAGAAGCGCAAGTAGAGCAGATGCGGAGATGACCACTCGTCGGTTCGCATCGATCTCTCCAGCCAGTTGGCAGCCATCGAGTATGGAAAACGATGCATCCTTTTTCACGAAGCAATCAATGCACCACCGCAGCAGACAAACCCAGCCGAATACTCGCGGCAAGCAGACGCTTGTCGCGTGTCCAGAGTCGGGCGACAGGAGAAAGGCGTACCGCAGCTAGCAGGTGAGCGTCGACATAACCAATTCCGATACCGAAAAGCGCTTCACAAGTGATAAATCGCATCACTTCCTCATCGGTGGCAACACAGGCTTGCGGCAGTTCTTGCAACAAACCAATAACGGCTTCGCGATTTTGCAGACTGCCTAACGCCAGTTCGCCGGTAACAAAGGGATGCGCCAGAACCTGGCCTGCGTTCAGAAGGCGCACCAATTCCACGTCACCCTGCCGCAAGTGATCTACCCAAACTGACGTATCAACCAGAATCACGTCCGCTCCGTCTGACGCCGGGGCACCTCGTTCAATGCTGGCTCAGAATCT
>DASVLY010000143.1:0-2950 GCA_036384635.1 Noviherbaspirillum sp.
AATCGAGCGACCAGACGATCAACACGAAAGGTTTGCCGTTCTGGTTGGCGACGATACGCGCCATGCTATCCGGCTCAAACGGCTGGATCGCGGACTCCGCATGAGCAGCCGCCATCCATAGCATCGAAGCACACAGCAGGACAGTCATCCGTTTTTTCATCGTTGCCTCCAGTTTGCAGTGACGGTTTGCACGCCTTCGTTCCGGGTACGCCACACCAGCACGATGCCCGATGCGGTATTCAATAGATGCGGCTGGTCGGACGCGCCGCTGGTGCGTGCCAGTTCCCGCTCCTGCCAGGTGAGTCCGCCATCGTTCGACAATCTCGCGAGAATGACGGTCGCCTTGCCATCAAACTGCTTCCACGCGAGCACGACCTCCCTGCCCTGCACGGCCACATCCGGATGCGCAGCCTGCGCCGATCCCAGCCGCAGCGGTTTTCCAAGTGCGCCCGACGCATCCGCCGCCGCATAGAAGACGCCACCCTCGTCGCCTTTCACATCGAACCACGCCTGATGCCGCGTGCCGTCAGATGCATACGCCAGCGCCGGGCCGTGATGCGGACACGCATCGATACGCCAGTCGTCGAACGTGACGCGGCGAACCGGCCCCGGTTTGCCGTCAGGCGTCAGTTCAGCCAACGCATGGTCACGCGCGTCCGGTTCGAATACATGCCGCCACATTGCCACCGGGCGGCCCTGCGGATTCAACGCCAGCGCGATGCGGCAGCATTCGCAGGAATGGTCGGCAATCTTGTAATCCCCTCTGAAGGTGGCGCCATCGTCTTCAGACACCGCGTAATACAGCGCGGCGCCCGCATAATTCCGCTTGCTCGCGGCAGCCGCTTCGCGGTCGCGCTTGTCAATCCACACGACATAGATGCGCCCTTCACGGTCGACGATCAGTGATTCGAAACGGTGCGTAATCAGGCCGCGATTCGCATGGACTGTCAACGGTGTGGAAAACGTCTTGCCGCCGTCGGTCGAGCGCGCGAAGCGGATTTCGCCAGTGTATGGTTTGGACAGCGGCTTGGTGTACGTGATGTAGATGTCATCCTTGCCGCCGAATGCAATCTTGGGGCGGTTTTCTCCTTCCGCTGAAACCGGCTCCGGCTGGCGCTGCACGCGCATCGGAGCAGACCAGGTCTTGCCCATATCTTCAGTCACTTGCAGCACCACGTACTGGCCGTCTCCCGCGCCTTCCTTACCGACTATCCAAAGACGGCCTCGGGCATCGACGGCGGCGGAACTGCCAAGTTCCACTCGCACCACAGGCATGCTCTCGTGATCGGCGTGCGCCTCGTGGGCAAATACCCGTCCGTTGAGCGCAAGCACGCAAAGCGCGATAACGCGACGCACGGTATTCATATGATGAAAGAGTTTCATTCAATTCTCCGGTTGCTGCCGATACTGGCGTCGATATTGGCGTCAATAGGCAAAACGCGCTTCCGCATAGATCGTTCTGCCCGGATACGGGTGCGGGCCGACGTAATAACGTCTGTCGGTCAGGTTGTCGATACCCATTGCAAGCTTGCCCCGCTTTCCGACCTGGTATCCCAGCCTGACATCGGCGACGGTAAATGACGATACCGCGCCGACAGCGTCCGGGTTGATGTCGGAATTATCCAGCGTGCCGTACTGGTGCCCTTCGTGGCGAACGCCGAGCGCCCCCAGCCACGGCCCGGTGCGATAACTGCCAAGGAGCGATGCTCGCACGCGCGGCACACGCGGCCAGTTTTTGCCCTCGGATGCGGGAAACGCCGGATTCTCCAGCGTTTTCGCTTTTGTCAGAGCGATGCTCGCCTGCAGATCGAAACCGCTGATCAGAACGTCCGTACCCTGATATACCGCTTCGACACCACGCGTGCGTACCCGCTTCACGTTCTGCACCGTGGTGACGGTTGTGGCGCCGACAATTTGCTGTTGCTGGAAGATCGCATTCTTGATGTCGTCTTCGAATAGTGAAACCCGGATACTGCTGTCGCCTGCCTCGCGGATAAAACTCCACTCCTTCGCGTCGCTGGTTTCCGGTTTCATGTCGGGATCGTTGATGATGATCGCCGTTCCGGATCTTGCCCCCTGAAATAATTCCGATACAGTCGGAAAGCGCACGCCACGTGCAAGCGAACCGCGTACCAGCCATTCATTGTTCAGCATATGCGCAAGCGACAGTTTGGGGCTGACGCCGGATTCGCTGCGACCGGCGTAATCGACCTGCGGCTTGCTGGTCGCGGCAGCGTCGAATTGCGACCCATCGTATGCGCGAAAGCGCTCCAGGCGCAGGCCGGCGGTCGCAGTCCAGTCCGGCTTGAAACGCCACGCATCCTGCGCATACAAGGCCTTCACTTCGGTTTTACCGAAGTAGTTGCTGCTTTCTCCGGTGCGCGTGGCCGCGTTGTTCCAGTTGTCGAGATTGAAGACCCGGTTTTTCAGCGTGTAATCGTTCTGATGGTAGCCAAAGGTCAGCGCATGCGCTTCGCCGGCTGGGGGTGTATAAGTGGACTGCCATTCAAAGGTGCGCCAGCCGGTGCCGTCGCCGACCGTATCCGTGCCCTTCTGAACGCCGCCGGCCAACGGGTCGGAGACATTGGATTGACGGATGGTGTTGGTCAATACCTGGTAAGTGGACGCCTGCACCGAATAATTCCAGCCAGTCTTGTTGCGCGTGCGTATGCGGCCTCCGAACTGTTCATGCTCCTCGCTGCCTTTCTGCGGCGCCATCGTCGGAAGCGTGTAGCGAGTGCCGTCGATGTTGACGGCCGTCGGGCCTGTTCCCTTCCAGACTTCGGCTCCTGTCGCCGCATCATGCAACAGAGTTTGGTTGAACACACAGTAGTCGTTGCGCCAGCGCGCATAGAGCGTATCGGCCTGCAGCGCCGGCGTAATGTCGTATGCGAGCTTGATCTTTGCCTGTTCCTGCGCACCGGTCTGCATGTTGATTGCGCCGACAGTC
>DASVLY010000144.1:0-3117 GCA_036384635.1 Noviherbaspirillum sp.
GTTTTGCCGGCGTCTATCCCACCTCGTGCGGTGAGCGAACCTGGTATGTGCATCCGTTCGGGATGACGCATACACAGTATTTCGAGCTGGTGTTCCGACGCCTCTGGGCGGAACTCGGCGGAACCTTCCGGGGGGAGGTGCGCGACGGACTCGTGCCGGCAACTGCACGGCTGGTGACTGAATGGGAATCGGCGTCGCTGTCGGAGGTGATCCGCGATATCAACAAGTACAGCAACAATGTGATGGCGCGCCAGTTGCTGCTGACGATCGCTTATCAGACGCTGCAACAGCCCGCCACGCCGGAACGCGGTGCCGCGCTGATCAAGACCTGGATGGCGAACAAGGGCATCGCTGTGCCGGAGCTTGTGATCGATAATGGCTGCGGCCTGTCGCGCACCGAGCGCATATCGGCGCTGACGCTGGGACACCTGTTGGCGACGGCATTTCAGTCGCCGACCATGCCGGAATTTATCGCATCGATGCCGCTGGCCGGTTATGACGGCACCATGCGCCAGCGCTTGAAGAACAACGGCGTGGCAGGGCATGCGCATATCAAGACCGGGATGCTGGACAACGTACGCGCGGTGGCCGGTTATGTGCTGGCAGCGTCAGGAAAAAGCTATGTGGTGGTGTGCATCATCAATCATCCGAATGCGATGCGCGGGCAGGAGGCGCAGGATATTTTGCTTCAATGGGTGTACGAGCACGGATAGCGCAACATGTCACAGTATGATGGGCTTGTCCGTCAGCTCGTTCCTGTCTGAGCCGTCATTCGGATAATGCTTCTGGAGCAGCCCGTTCAATTGTGAAAGCGCCGCGATCATGCTGTCATGGAAATCGCCCTGCGCAAAGCCTTGCGTCATCGTGCGGCATACTGCATGCCAGTCGTTGGCGGCAACCTTCAGGCCGGCACCGCGGTCGGCGACAATTTCCACTTTGCGGTCGGCCAGGTTGACATACACCAGCACGCCGCAGTTTTCTTCGGTATCCCAGATGCGATAGTGTGTAAACAACTCTCTTGCGCGTTCGCGGGACGACACATGTTGCAGCACGGCCTGCGCGCTCAACGCCGGTTCCACAATGATCCGTACTTCGGCGCGATGCTGGCTTTCGCCTTCGGTGATTGCGCGCTCGATCGCTTTCAATGTCGATGCCGGGAACGCGCGTTTTCCTGCACCGCTGGTGGTGCACAGATGTCTGAGCAGACGTGAAAGGATGTTCATCACCAGTTCCCCGATGCGCCACCGCCATCGGCACTGCCGCCGCCGCCGGAAAAACCGCCGCCCGACCTGCCGCCAAAGCCACCGAAGCCGCCACTGCCGAATTCACCGAATCCTCCACTGCCTCCGCCGAGTATGATGCCGCCCGAGCGGCCCCAGCCACCACGGTTGTGCATATAACGGCGCGACGAACGCATGCGTGACAGCAGCAGGTACAGCATCAGGAAGATGAAGAACAGCAGCAGTGGGGAAATGCCGGAATCTTCTTCCTGCGCAGCTTTCTTTGCTTGCGGCGCGGCAAATTTCTCCTGGTCGAGCAAGCTGGTAATTGCCGATATGCCACCCGCCAGCCCGCCGTAAAAGTCGTTCTGCCTGAAGTACGGTGCGATCACGTCCTGCAGGATACGTTTTGATTGCGCATCAGTGAGCGTGCCTTGCACCCCGCGGCCGGCTTCGATACGCAACCGTCGCAATGCCGGCGGATTGTCTTTTGCGACCAGAAGCAGCACGCCATCGTCAATGCCTTTGCGGCCAAGTTTCCATGTGTCGAATACGCGGATACTGTATTGCTCGATCGCTTCCGGCGCGGTCTTGCTGATTATCAGGATCGCGATCTGGCTGCCGGTGCGCTCTTCATACTCTTTTAGCACGTTTTCCAGTGCATTGCGTTGCTGTGCACCGAGCATGCCGATCTGGTCCGTCACCCGTGCTTGGAGCGGCGGCACCGGCACGAAATTTTGCGCATGCACAGTTGTCAGTAGCAGCGCCAGCGCCAGTCCCAGCAGGTGATGCAGGATTATCATGACGAGAACTTATTTGCCGAAATTCACCGTTGGTGCATTCGAGATCGCCTTTTCATCTTCCACCATGAACGATGGCTTGACGTCGTAGTGGAACATCATCGCAGTCAGGTTGGTCGGGAAGCTGCGCGCGAGAACGTTGTACTCGCGCACTGTCTGGATGTAACGCTGGCGTGCCACGGTAATCCGGTTTTCGGTGCCTTCCAGTTGCGATTGCAGGTCGCGGAAGCTGGCGTCTGCTTTCAGGTTCGGATAGTTTTCCGACACCGCCAACAGCCGCGACAACGCAGACGACAACTCGCCTTGCGCCTGCTGGAATTTGCGGAACGCTTCCGGGTTGTTCAGTACATCCGGCGTGACCTGAACGCTGGTTGCCGCCGCGCGCGCCCGCGTCACCGCTTCGAGCGTTTCGCGCTCATGCGACGCATACCCCTTCACAGTATTGACCAGGTTCGGGATCAGGTCGGCACGGCGCTTGTATTGATTCACCACTTCGCTCCAGGCTGCCTTTACCGCTTCATCCTGGGCCTGGAAATCGTTGTAGCCGCAGGCGCTCAGTATTGAGGCGATAAAAGCCATCATCAGCCAGTTGGTCCATGTTTTCATGAGTTTTCCTTTATTCACTATTCGTGTGGAAAATACATTACTTATTATTTGTGGACTGCATTACGCAATTTCAACGGCACGCTGCACATTGCCGCCGGAATGAGCAGGAACAGTCCTTGCATGACAAGAATGTCATCTCGAAACGATGGCACGGCAAGTTACAATGTGCGGTGTTTGATGCTTATTGGACTACCTTGTGACTTTCACCCGTAAATTATCCGCCGCCTGGACGGCAAACGACTCCCTGCTATGCGTCGGGCTGGACCCGGACATCGCGAAATTCCCCGGCCAGTTGCGAGGCAAGTCGGATGCGATCTTTGCGTTCTGCAAGGCAATCATCGATGCAACTGCAGATATCTGCTGTGCATTCAAGCCGCAGATTGCGTACTTTGCCGCCTTGCGTGCCGAAGAGCAGCTCGAAGCGATTTGCGCTTACCTGCGCGTTACCTATCCGCAGATTCCGATTGTGCTCGATGCCAAGCGCGGCGACA
>DASVLY010000145.1:0-1687 GCA_036384635.1 Noviherbaspirillum sp.
CCACGCGCAAGCTGTACCAGATTGCGAATACGCCGGCGACGATTTATGCGCTCGGTGTGGAGGGTTTGACCGAATACATCCGCACCATCGGCTTATACCGCACCAAGGCGAAGAATGTGATCGAGACCTGCCGCATCCTGATGGAACAGCACGGCAGCGAAGTGCCTCGTTCGCGCGAGGCATTGCAGGCGCTGCCCGGCGTCGGGCGCAAGACGGCGAACGTAGTGCTCAATACCGCGTTCGGCGAAGCGACGATCGCGGTCGATACACATATCTTCCGCGTATCCAACCGCACCGGGATCGCACCAGGCAAGGATGTCGATGAGGTCGAGCGCAAGCTGCTCCAGTTCGTGCCCGACGAGTTCAAGCACGATGCACATCACTGGCTGATCCTGCACGGCCGCTATACATGCATTGCACGCAAGCCGCAGTGCTGGAACTGCATAATTGCCGATCTGTGCGAATACAAGGACAAGACGCCCTTGCCGGAGAAAGGCGTTTAAACAATCCTGCAGGCCTCCTCGAAAGCAAGGCGCGGGCCGCGTGGATGCAGCTTGCTGGTATCGCCATAGCCGAGGCTGCACACGAAATTCGCCTTGATCGTGGTACCGGCGAAAAACGCGCCGTTCAGCTTGTCCGCATTAAAGCCGGACATCGGCGCGCAATCGAGTCCGACCGCACGCGCAGCCAGAATGAAATAGCCGCCCTGCAGCGACGAGTTGCGCATCGCCGTGGCTTCGATATTGGCCTGATTGCCTGCAAACCAGGAGCGCGCCTCCAGATTATGTGGAAAAAGCTTGGGCAGCTTTTCGTAAAACTCCATGTCCATCCCGATGATCGCGGTGACCGGCGCGGTTTTCGTCTTCTCGATGTTCCCCGGGCTCATACACGCAAGCAGCTTTTCCTTCGCCTCGGGCGACTTGACGAACACAATGCGTGCCGGGGTGCAGTTGGCTGACGTCGGCCCCCATTTCATCAGATCGTAGATCTGCCGCAGTTGCTCGTCAGAGACCGGTAAGTCGCGCCAGCCATTGTAAGTGCGGGCTTCGAGGAACAGGGTGTTGAGAGCAGTTTCATTCAGCATGGTTTATCCTTTTCGCAGGGGCGGTTCGAAGATCTTTGGTGCTTCTGACACGCTGGACATCTTAAACGAATCGGCAGCGCGCCGTGTGCAACGGTACAATGCCGGCTCAACGTAAAATGCATTTCGAGCAAGATGTTTACTCCTTCCCAACATGACGTGCGCCGTTTTTTCTGCGAAACCTACCGCAAGCTGCGCACCAACGAAATCCTGACGCCGCTGGAAGCGATTGCGCGCGACTGGATCATGCAACATGAGGAATATGCGGACGCGCTGTCCGACGTGGAGACCGCCCTGGCTGCCGATTACTCGGTCGAGCGTGGACAGAGCAATCCGTTTCTTCACCTGTCGATGCACCTGTCGATTGCGGAGCAGGTGTCGATCGACCAGCCGCCCGGCATCCGCGCCGCCTTCATCGGTCTTGCTCAGCGCCTGGGTTCCGAGCATGAAGCGCATCACCAGATGATGGAGTGTCTGGGCGAGATGATTTGGAATTCGCAACGCAGCGGGCTGCCGCCGGATGGAGCTGCGTATATCGAATGCGTGAAGAAGCGTTAAGGCGATTTCCGGGAAAAATTTGCCATTGGCGTGGTGCAGGCGGGATGC
>DASVLY010000146.1:0-1957 GCA_036384635.1 Noviherbaspirillum sp.
CGGCATCGATTGCGGAACACGCTTCGCAGGTACCGCAAGGCTGCGCGGTAATGCCGGTTTCGCAATTGAGCGATTTCGACAAGATGCGCGACAGCGTGGTCTTGCCTACCCCGCGCGTACCCGTAAACAGATATGCATGATGCAACCGCTTCTGCTCCAGCGCATGGGTCAACGCCCGCACCACGTGCTCCTGCCCGACGAGCGTGTCGAAGCTCCTGGGACGATACTTGCGGGCGAGGACTTGATAAGACATAGTGAAGCTGGCGGTTAGGTTACAGACCGCATTTTACCCGACCTGCCGCTCGTTATAGACGCAATCGTTCGCGGGAAAGGATATCCGCCATGCAATGGCAGACACATGAAATCACCAACCAGGCACCTGAGCTCGAAAACTACAATATCTATACGACCGACGTGGTGCTGCGCGAAGGTGTACAACGCGGCCAGGCAAGTTGGAACGAAGAAAACCTGATCCGCTTCGGTGCCGAGCTGGGCAGCAAGGAAGTGCTGCAACTGGGTGCATTGGCTAACCGGCATTTACCTGAACTGATCACGCATGACCGTGCAGGCCGCCGTATCGATGTCGTCGAATTTCATCCGAGCTGGCATCAACTGCTCGCACTTCTGCGGCGCGAAGGCTTGCATGCGCTGCCATGGACAGAACCCCGGCCCGGCGTACATGTCGCGCGCGCGGCCGGCTATTTCCTGCACTCACAAGTGGAAGCCGGATCGCTCTGCCCGACCACGATGACTTTCGCCTCGATCCCGGTGCTGCAGAACGAACCAGCGCTGTTTGCCAAGTTGCAAAGCAAGCTGTACTCGCGCGAACACGACCCGCGCGACCTGCCGCTGGAACAAAAGAAATCGATCCTGATCGGCATGGGCATGACCGAGAAGCAAGGCGGCTCCGATGTGCGCACCAATTCCACGGTCGCTCGCCCACTCAATGACACAGGCCGTGGCGCCGAATACCTGCTGACCGGTCACAAGTGGTTTTGCTCTGCGCCAATGTGCGATGCGCATCTGGTGCTGGCACGCACCGAGGCTGGCCTGTCCTGTTTTTTCGTGCCGCGCTGGCGTCCCGACGGCAGCAAAAATGCAGTGCTGGTGCAACGCCTGAAGGACAAGCTTGGCAACCGCTCCAACTCCAGCAGCGAAGTCGAATTCCAGGATGCATACGGCATTATGGTCGGCGAAGAAGGCCGCGGCATCCCGACCATCATTGAAATGGCGAACTATACGCGGCTCGACTGCGTGATCGGCAGCGCCGGACTGATGCGCCAGGCATTCGTGCAGGCCGCGCATCATGCAAGGCATCGCAGCGCGTTCGGCAAACTGCTGGCGGAACAGCCGCTGATGCGCAATGTGCTGTCCGACCTGGCGCTGGAAAGCGAGGCCGCGACGGTACTGATGCTGCGACTGGCGCGCGCGTTCGAGACACCGGATGTGCCGCTGGAACGCGCATGGCGTCGCATTGTCACGCCCGCCGCGAAATTCTGGCTCTGTAAACGCGCGCTCGAATTCACCGGCGAATGCATGGAAATCTGGGGCGGCAACGGCTATGTCGAAACCGGACCGATGGCGCGTTTGTATCGCGAGGCGCCGGTGAATTCGATCTGGGAAGGCTCGGGCAATGTGATGTGCCTGGATGTGCTGCGCGCGATCGAGCGGGAAACCGAAGGCTTTATATTGTTGCTGAACGAACTCACCGACATATCGGCTTCTCATCCTGCATTGCGTGATTTGGTGAATAGCTTGCGCGCCGGCCTGGCAACACCGCCCGAGCAGCGGGAAATGCTTGCGCGCCGTTTCGTACAGCGACTGGTGCTGGCGTTACAGGGAAGTTTGATGCTGCAACAAGCCCCTGCAGCAATCGCCGAGGCATTCATCGCCAGCCGTGCCGACCCGGAGTGCGGCCGCGTCTACGGCACGTTGGCCGCACCGTCGTTGCAGCAAC
>DASVLY010000147.1:0-4446 GCA_036384635.1 Noviherbaspirillum sp.
TGGGCCGAGTGGTGCGGCCCCTGCAAAATGATTGCGCCGATCCTGAAAGAAGTCGCGAAGGAATACGACGGCAAGTTGCAGATCGCGAAGATGGATGTCGATGCCAACCAGTCGGTGCCTGCCAAGTTCGGCATTCGCGGCATCCCGACCCTGATCTTGTTCAAGAACGGCGTACCGGTAGCGCAAAAAGTAGGGGCAATGGCAAAAGGCCAGCTCACATCGTTCATCGACAGCAACATCTGATGCCAGTGCGGCGGCGCGTTCGTACCGCCGCTTTTGCTTTGCGCCATAAGCTTTTTATACGTTTTTAATCACCCGCGCAGCTCCCTCCCCCACCTTATTTTTCCCGTCCCGGGACACTCGCTATGCATTTATCTGAACTCAAGCAGCTCCACGTCTCGGCCTTGCTGGACATGGCCATCGGACTTGAAATCGAAAACGCCGCCCGCCTGCGCAAGCAGGAACTGATGTTCGCGATCCTGAAAAAGCGCGCGAAAGCCGGCGAACAGATTTTCGGCGACGGCGCCCTCGAAGTGCTGCCCGACGGCTTCGGCTTCCTGCGCTCGCCCGACGCCAGCTACATGGCATCGACCGATGACATCTATATCTCACCCTCGCAAATCCGCCGCTTCAACCTGCATACCGGCGATTCGATCGAAGGCGAAGTCCGCACCCCGAAGGACGGCGAGCGCTACTTTGCATTGGTGAAGGTGGACAAGGTCAACGGCGAACCGCCGGAGGCATCCAAGCACCGCATCCTGTTCGAAAACCTGACGCCGCTGCATCCGAACAAGCTGCTGCATCTGGAACGCGAAATGCGCGGCGACGAGAACATCACAGGCCGCATCATCGACATGATCGCGCCGATCGGACGCGGGCAGCGCGGCCTGCTGGTGGCATCACCCAAGTCCGGCAAGTCGGTGATGCTGCAGCACATCGCGCATGCCATCACCACCAACCACCCGGACACCGTCCTGATCGTGCTCCTGATCGACGAACGTCCGGAAGAAGTGACTGAAATGCAGCGCTCGGTGCGCGGCGAAGTGGTCGCATCGACCTTCGACGAACCGGCAACGCGCCACGTGCAAGTGGCGGAGATGGTGCTGGAAAAAGCCAAGCGCCTGGTCGAGATGAAGCGCGATGTAGTGATCCTGCTCGACTCGATCACCCGCCTTGCGCGCGCGTACAACACCGTGATCCCGGCTTCCGGCAAGGTGCTGACCGGCGGCGTCGACGCCAATGCGCTGCAGCGTCCGAAGCGCTTCTTCGGTGCCGCACGCAACGTCGAGGAAGGCGGTTCGCTGACCATCATCGCCACCGCCCTGATCGAAACCGGCAGCCGCATGGACGATGTGATCTACGAAGAATTCAAGGGCACCGGCAACATGGAAGTGCATCTCGAACGCCGCCTGGCCGAGAAGCGCGTCTACCCGGCGATCAATCTCAACAAATCCGGTACGCGCCGCGAAGAGCTGCTGATCAAGCCGGACCAGTTGCAGAAGATCTGGATCCTGCGCAAGCTGTTGTACGGCATGGACGAAATCGAGGCGATGGAATTTATCCTCGACAAGATGAAGGCGACCAAGAACAATGCCGAATTCTTCGAGATGATGCGGCGCGGCGGAGGCTGACCTGCAGTGAGCCGCCGATTTATTGTATAATCGCGCGTTTTCACCCCCGGCAAGTGATCGGCAATCGGGTCAAGAAGCAGTGTGACCGACGAAGTGCCGATTGGCTACCAAACCATTCAGAGGAAAAACATGAAAGAAGGCATTCACCCGAATTACCGCGAAGTCGTATTCCTGGACATGTCGAACGACGAGAAATTCATCATTCGTTCGACTATCCATACCAAGGAAACCATCGCTATCGACGGCAAGGAGTACCCGCTGGTGAAACTCGAAGTTACCGCCAGCTCGCACCCGTTCTACACCGGCAAGCACAAGATCGTCGATACCGCCGGTCGCGTGGAAAAGTTCCGTCAGAAGTTCGGCAATCGCGGTTCCAAGACGCAAGCTGCGGGCTGATCCCGTCGCTTCGCCGCAAAAAGGCAGCTACGGCTGCCTTTTTGTTTTATACATACAGTCTGATACAGTCTCTCCGATGCTTTTGCGGCACAATATCGCCGAACTCTATAACAACAAAGCCGCCCTCCCTCCGACATGAAGCCCGTCCGACTTCCCGCTTCCGCCACGAATGCGCTTCCCCGCTGGGTGCTGTTCTCACTGTGCATGCTGTACATCCTGCCCGGCCTGATCCGGCGCGATCCATGGAAAAGCGACGATGCCGCCGGCTTCGGCATCATGTGGACGATGGCGCATGGCGGCCTGAACGACTGGCTATGGCCGCATATCGCCGGACTGCCGATGGCGGACAAGGGGCCTCTCGCGTTCTGGATCGGTGCTGCCTGCATCAAGCTGTTCGGCGGAATGCTGAACGATGTACTGGCGGCGCGCATTGCGACCATCGCATTCTTCCTGCTCGGTTGCTTCGCAGTCTGGTACACCACCTATCTGCTTGGCCGGCGCTCTGAAGCGCAACCATTGAAGCTGGCATTCGGCGGCCAGCCCGAACCGCACGATTATGGACGCATGCTGGCCGACGGCGCATTGCTGATTTATCTCGGCTGCCTCGGCTTGCTGTTGCCAAGCCATAGCACCAGCGCCGAAGCGCTACAGGTATCGCTGATGGCGTGCTGCATGTATGCGGTGGTGCGCCTGTTCGAATCGCATTCGCTGCGCGCAGCAGCCATGCTCGGCATTGCGCTCGGCCTGCTGATGCTGACCCACGGCTGGATAGTGCCGCTGGCGTCGTGGCTTGGTCTGCTGGCGCTGGCATCGAGGCGCGAGCGCGCGCTGACGACGCGCCTCTTGATGATTACATTGCCTGTCGCATTCTGCATTGCAAGCACCTGGCTGATCGCCAGCCATTATGTGCGTCCGTTCAACAGCTCCCCCTACAATGCATGGATGCTGTGGAACTACCGCCAGCTCGACTTGCCCTCCTGGGATGCGTTCAAGTACCTGTTAAAAAACGGCATCTGGTTTGCGTGGCCGGCCTGGCCGTTTGCCGGCTGGGCGCTGTATGCATGGCGTCGGCAACGTCAGGCGCCGCATATCGCGCTGCCGCTAACCTTCCTGCTCGCGGCGGCCGTACCCGCTTTGCTTAACACCTATTCGTCGGAGGGCGTGCTGCTGCCGCTGTTGCCGCCGCTCGCCATTCTGGCCGCATTCGGTTTGCCGACCATGAAGCGCGGCGCGATCAACGCGGTGGACTGGTTCTCGGTAATGACACTGACCGCCAGCGCCGCCTTCATCTGGATCGGCTGGATTGCGAAACAGACCGGCTGGCCGGCGCAACTGGCGCACAATGCATTCAAGCTCGCTCCCGGTTTCCGTCCCGAGTTCAATGTAATCGCGCTCCTGCTTGCCTTGCTCGCAACGACCGGCTGGTTCATCCTCGTGCATTGGCGCATCTCACGGCGGCCATCGGTATTGTGGCGCGCAGTCGTGCTGTCTTCCGGCGGCGTGATTCTGTGCTGGACCTTGCTGATGACACTCTGGCTGCCCTGGGGTAATTACATCAGGAGCTATGCCGGCGTCGCGCAGGAAATTGCGCACAACCTGCCGGCCGTGCAAAGCTGCGTCGATACCAATGTCGGCCCGGCGCAACGCGCATCGTTTGCCTACTTCGGCCATGTTCCGTTTGCCCGCTTTGACGATACTCATTGCGATTTCCTTCTGCTGCAGGATAACAACCACGGCAAGGAAGACGCGAAACTGATTCGGCGATTCAACGACCAGTGGAAGCTGCTGTGGGAAGGACGCCGGCCGTCCGACCGCGACGAGCGTTATCGCCTGTATCGACGCATTGATTGACCTTGTCTCTCCGCCATACCCTTCGCATCGCCGGTCTTGCGTGGCCGATCCTGGTCGGTCAGCTTGCTGTCATTGCCAACGGCGTGATCGACACCGCGATGACTTCGCGCTTCTCGGCGACCGACCTGGCGGCACTAGCGCTGGGCGGGTCGGTCTACGTCAGTATCTTTGTCGGGCTGAACGGCGTATTGGCGGCGCTATCGCCGGTCATCGGCCAGTTGTTCGGCGCCGGCCGCTTTCATGACATCGGCGCCGAGCTCAAGCAAGGCGCCTGGCTTGCGCTGTTTCTGGCGCTGGCCGGTTGCCTCGTGCTGATCTTCCCGCTGCCGCTGCTCTCGCTCGCCCATGCGTCGCCGGAGCTAAACGCGAAGGCGACACTGTACCTGCGCATCCTCGCGCTGGCACTGCCGGCCACGCTCGGATTTCGCCTCTATGCAGCGCTCAATACCGCAATCAGCAGGCCCAAGATGGTGATGGCCTTGCAGATAGCCGCGCTCGCCTTGAAAGTGCCATTGAACGGCTTGTTCATCTTCGGCGGCCTCGGCATACCGGCGCTTGGCGGGCCAGG
>DASVLY010000148.1:0-9062 GCA_036384635.1 Noviherbaspirillum sp.
CTTCGCCAGCCGCAGCGCCTCCTCCGGCGCAAACGCTTCGTACAACGATGCCAACCGGTGGACGTTCAGGTTGTCGCACGCCAACATGATCTGCTCCGCCTCGGCATAGCGCGGCGCATCGCAATGCGGGCATCATCCCAGCCCGGCCCGCCTTCGCCCTGATCCATCTTCAGCATGGCCTGTGCGTGGCGCCTCTTCCACGCCGCAGCCTTGCCTTTGTTCACCATTGCTTCCAGCCACATCCGCTCATCGGCCGTCAACTTCATCCTGGTGTTCATCGCGATCTCCTCGGCTCTCTCTCCGTTAGATCGCTTCAAAACCGAAAAATGGCGCGTGTCAGACTACCAGGGCCTGTCATCAAACTAATTGATGACAGGCCCTGGTAGATTCCAGATGAATTTAAAGGACAAGCTCGGCGCACCTTTCGCCGCGGCGCGCTTGTCTTTAACCGCCATAAAATGCCGTTCAGCACTCGCCTGTGATCAGCATAAGCATGACCGTGACGCAGGTTGCCGGATAAATGTGACTCCAGTTGGCACCATTGCTTCTCGGATAAATCGGTGCGGCTCATCGACTATTGACTCATCCACACCGTTTCGTTCAGTCAGACCGACTCTAACTTCATCGGCACATAAAAATGCTCGCTGCAATGGGGTGACATTTTGTAAAGCTGAAATCTGTCCTTGTTATTTTTAGTGCTCACCAACGTGGTCGGAATAGGTGTCCTTGTAGAGTGATCGATGCCGATTTCTTCCGAAGCTTTCACTGCCTCGGCAGTCCTGAGCTCCGTTCCATCGTATTGGGGCATATGGCAATGCACATCGTTGTACTTCGACTGGGTGTGACGCTGGTTCCAATTTATTTTCGCCATTCCCGTCTTGCTGGCAGGAGAGCGTGCTCCGGTCATATTGAATCGGAGCGACTCTTTACTGACAATGTTGAACTCCGGACTGATGGGAGATTGAATAGGGGCCTCAGGAATTGTGCGAGATGTCGTGGAGTGGTTTGTATTAATTCTTTGCATGATATTAAGTTCTAAAAATCGGATATCGGATATCGAATATCTAATATGCTGCGCTATCAGTTGCGTACGCTGAAGTTCCGCTTCAAGGAGTGCGATGCGGAATCGAGCAGAGGAGAAGATCGCTTCGCAGCATCTCCGATATAGTGGGTAATGCGCCATTCTCTGGCTTCTTTCGACAGTCGGTCGAAACTTTCATAGAGTGTTTTCGGGTTCGCGTCATCAAGAGAGAAACTTTCGATGTAGACGATATTTCCCGTAGTGGTTGAAAGACTGAAAGAGCCGCCTCTACCCATGGCGTAGAGAAAATTTTCCTCTAGCAACGTGTAATAAATCGCTTTGTTGTCGTGTGTCGGCATGGGACCAAAATCGGTGTAGATAAGCACTTTGTCCTGTGTGGCATAACTATCGTATATCAGCGCGAACTCTATACCATTGGCCTCGAAAGGACTGCCAGCGATGATGTTATCCGCTACTTCAAATCCGATAGCCGAACAAAAATTTCTGATTAATTGTTCGTAACGTTCTTTCATTGTTTCTTCCTTAATCTGAATAACAAACCGATGCGTCAGTGAAGCTCTGGTCTGGAGTTACTTGGCTATGTGTGGTTGCCGTGGCAGGTCAGGTTCCAATATATCGGGGGAAGGTTATTTCTTTTGTAAATCAAGAATTCAGGCTTCATAGTATCTTCCCTACGAGGTTACTGTGAAAAAGAATGTGTCCCAGTGACTGATGTAGCTGCACATTGAAATAGTCACGTTTTCATAATGGTGATCCACACCATCGTTCTTGGACATATATCAATCAGCGAACATACCTGTGGAAAATGTCGCCTGAATTTCTGGCTTATACGTAATGGAACTGTCGCAATAACCCGGAACTTTTTTATTGTGCCTTCCACTTACACTACAGCTAGACTGCAACGCCCGGATGCAGAGGTGGAAAAAAATAACTCAATGTAAAGGACAACAAGATGGCAAAGAGTTTTGAAGAATTGATGTCGGGAGTTTGGAAATTACTGCCCTTGGAGAAACCGGAGCGCGCGATTGCTGGCGAGCCGGTTTTCATTAATGACGTGATGTTCACGCTCATTCATGACAAGGACATCGATCCGGAACGAATCTTTTTGTTTGCCTCCTTCGGTGATATGCCGCGTGATAGGACAGTGGAAGTGTTGGCCGCGCTATTAAAGGAAAACCATGTGGGAATGATGGGCGATGGGCCCGGTTTTACGATATCTCCGACAACGGGCAAGGTGGTGTATGTGCGCCATATTATGTTGGCGACAGCAACGCCGGCGGACTTTGCCAGCAAGATGTGCTATGTCGCACAAAAAGCGAATGAGTGGCGCAAAACCTATTTTCTTCCGGAGGCACCGGTGTCCACTGCGCGGCGGTCCCGGTTTGCGCGAACGACGGCGCACCTTTGAGCCCATCATGCTTGGCGTATTGGAATGCAGTACCGCTTTCGGCAGTTATGTATTCTGGCAAAAAATAGCGTTCTTGCAGTCAGGCTGAATTGCAAAACGGAGGCGCGACGAGTATCGCGAACAAAGCAATAACGCCAGAATATTTTCTGAAAAATACTTCATCAAATCGGTGACTTCACATCACAATGAGGTCGCCGACCGCGCCGCTTGGTCGTACAGGCCGGACAGTACGCGCAGGAAGCGCGCCAGCTCTGCCAACTCGAAGCCTTCGGTGCCATCGCCGGTAAGACTTGCCACCAGTACCTGCTCTCGTATTTCAAAGTAACGCGCACACACGTCGCGTCCCTTGTCATTGGTGGAATACAGTACTTCTTTGCCGCGTCGCTCGGTCTTGACAAGGCCGAGCGATTGCAGCTTCTTCAGTGAATAGTTGACGATATGGGTATCCTCGATGTTGAGGATAAATGCGATGTCGGCCAGTTTCTTTTCGCGTGCCCGATGGTTAATGTGATGCAGAACCAGCACATCGGTGATGGTCATGTCCTTCATGCCGGCTGCGGCCATGCAGCGGATGGCCCAGCGGTTGAAGGCATTACTTGCAATGATCAGTCCGAATTCGAATTCACTCAATTCCGCACTTTTTCCTGAGGCAAGGTGGGAAGAGGAGACGATGGGAATTTTGTTTGCCGGCACTACAGGCTGGGCAAACGTTGCTTTTGGCGAAGTCTTTTCCTTTGTCATTGCATTAATCAATCTGGGAAATCGTCACGTGGCGCTCATTTTGCTGAACCGGCAGCTCTTATTTTTGTTCGCAAAACCAGTTCCATCAGAAAGTTTTCAGGGGAGCATGAGCCAAGTGGCGGTTTTGCAGTTCATCCGCAAAAGAGGCTTCATTCAAGCAAATTGACAATCTTTGCTGCATAAATGCCGTGATTTCCGGCGTTTTTTAACATTATATTTATTCGGCAGTCTGGCGTACTTTCCCGAGCTCGCCTTGAGCACAACATGAAAGCCCTTGAGGGAAGAAAATTCACTATTGAAACGGTAGTCACTCCTTTCCTTGTATAGAAGTAAATGACCTGTGGATAGTGGATAGCTCGGTTATTTGCTTTGCGCTTCTGGCGCTCAAAGCGCCAGAAGCAATGCCGATAAAAGATGACGATGTTTTGTCATTCTTCCTTCGTGCTGAAGCGGGCAAGAACGGATTTCGACAACATGTGTATCTTGACCGCTTTTTTCTTATGGATAGAGGCCTCGCATTTCGCGCGCTTGCAACACACGGGTGCAGGCGATGATGAAGGCTGCGGTACGCAATGAAACCTTCTTTTCTTCCGCGACCTGCCACACGGATGCAAATGCTTCCCGCATGATGCGAGTCAGCCGTTGATTGATTTCATCTTCCGTCCAGAAGAAACTGGAGAAATCCTGCACCCATTCGAAATAGCTGACCGTGACGCCGCCAGCGTTAGCGATTACATCCGGCACCACCAGGACGCCTTTGTCGCGAAGAATGTCGTCTGCAGCCGGCGTCGTCGGCCCGTTGGCGCCTTCAAGAATGATGCGTGCGCGGATTGCGCGGGCATTGTTTTCATCGATCTGGCGTTCCAGCGCTGCGGGAATCAGGATATCGCAATCGACTTCCCAGAACTTCGACTGGTCTTTGAGTGTTTCACCGCTTCCGAAACCGTTCACGCTGCCGTGCTCGGCGACATGCTTCAGCAAGGCGGGAACGTTCAGGCCATCCATATTGACGATGGTCGCGTGATGGTCCTGTACTGCGACAACTTTTGCACCGGCTTCCGCAAACAGCTTGGCCGCGATACCGCCGACATTGCCGAAACCCTGTACAGCGACGCGAGCTCCCTTTATCTCCATGCCGCGCCGTGCGGCGGCTTCGCACCCCACCACGAACACGCCGCGGCCGGTCGCTTCATGGCGGCCAAGGCTGCCGCCGAGCGAAATCGGCTTGCCGGTAACAACACCTGTGGCCGTGCTGCCTTGGTTCATGGAATAGGTATCCATCATCCAGGCCATGATCTTGTCATTGGTATTGACGTCCGGTGCCGGGATATCCTTGGTTGGCCCAATGATGATGTTGATCTCGCTGGTATAACGACGCGTCATGCGCTGCAGTTCGCCTGCCGACAGCGTCTTCGGATCGACCCGGATACCGCCTTTGGCGCCACCGTAAGGCACGTTGACCGCAGCATTTTTGATCGTCATCCAGGCCGACAGCGCCATGACTTCCGACAGGGTGACATCCTGGTGAAAGCGTACGCCTCCCTTGCCGGGCCCGCGTGAGGTGTTGTGTTGCACGCGGTAACCTTCGTAGTGGGCGATGGTGCCGTCGTCGCGCTCGATAGGCACGTCGACGATCAACGCCCGCTTCGGGCGCTTCAAGGTTTCTACCCAGCGCGACAACGACCCGAGATGCGGCGCTACGCGGTCGATCTGCTCAAGATAGATTGCCCACGGGCCGATTTCGCCTGGCGTGAGATAGGAGGGGATTTCGTGTTGTTTGGTCATGTTCGAATGCGTTCCTGATTGGTTTCGTCGAAAATGGTTCCCTTCCATGGCAGGAAGAGAACCACGAACAAGCATTTACTCAAGCCGCTTTTTCACTGGCGCTCGCCGCTGGCACTCCGTATCCACCGCCTCCAGGCGTTTCGATGACGAAGACATCGCCCGGTTGCATCTCGATGCTCGACACGAAACCGAGTTCCTCCTGGCTGCCGTCGGTGCGAATCACGTAATTCTTGCCGCACTTGCCCGGCTCACCACCAGCCGTGCCGAACGGCGGCACGATCCGGTTGTTCGAAAGAATCGAGGCAGTCATCTTTTCCAGGAAACGAATCTTGCGGATGCCGCCATTGCCGCCATTCCATTGGCCTCGACCGCCGGAGCCCGGCTTGATTTCATAGCTGTCCAGACGCACCGGATAACGGAATTCCAGAATTTCCGGATCCGTCAGCCGCGAATTGGTCATGTGTGTCTGCACTACGTCCGTGCCATTAAAACCTTGCCCGGCACCGGAGCCGCCGGAGATCGTTTCGTAATACTGATACTTCTCGTTGCCGAAGGTGAAGTTATTCATCGTGCCCGGTGCTGACGCTAGCACGCCAAGTGCGCCGTACAGTGCGTTAGTGATGCAGCTCGACGTTTCGACGTTGCCGGATACGACGGCCGCCGGATAGTTCGGATTGAGCATCGAACCTGCCGGGATGATCACATTCAGCGGTTTCAAGCAGCCGGCATTCAACGGGATCTCATCGTCGATCAGCGTGCGGAACACGTACAACACCGCCGCCATACAGATCGCAGAGGGCGCATTGAAATTGTTATTCAGCTGCGGCGACGTGCCGGTAAAGTCGATGTCGGCGGTGCGGTTCTGGTGGTTGACACGGATCGCAACCTTGATCACCGCGCCATTGTCGACACGGTATTCGTAGCTGCTGTCTTTCAGCGCCGTGATCACCCGACGTACAGCTTCTTCCGCATTGTTCTGGACGTGCTGCATGTATGCCTGCACCACGTCCAGGCTGAAGTGGTCGACCATCTTCAACAACTCTTCGACACCTTTCTGGTTGGCGGCGATCTGCGCCTGCAGGTCGGCCAGGTTTTGCTGGATATTGCGGCAAGGGTATTTGCCGGAGGAGAGCAGTGCGATTGTCTCTTCTTCCAGGAAGCGGCCACCTTTGACCAGTTGGAAGTTATTGATCAGCACGCCTTCTTCTTCGACCGTCGTGCTATCGGCCGGCATCGAGCCCGGCGTGATGCCACCGATGTCCGCATGATGACCGCGCGAGGCTGCATAGAACAACACGTTCTTGCCTGCCTGATCAAAGGCAGGAGTAATCACGGTCACATCAGGCAAATGGGTGCCGCCGTGATACGGATCGTTCAGCATGAATACATCGCCCGGCTGCATCTTGCCGGTGTTTTCCCGGATGATGGTCTTGATGCTTTCGCCCATCGAACCCAGGTGCACCGGAATATGCGGCGCATTGGCGATCAGGTTGCCTTGTGCATCGAACAGTGCGCACGAGAAATCCAGGCGCTCCTTGATGTTGACGGAGTACGCTGTGTTTTGCAGACGCAGGCCCATTTGCTCGGCGATGCTCATGAACAGGTTGTTGAACACTTCGAGCATCACAGGGTCGGCGTCGGTACCGATCGCCTTGCGCGCCTTGCGCGCTTCGACACGGTTCAGCACCAGGTGATTGAGCTTGGTGACCTCAGCGCGCCAGCCGGGCTCGACGATATTGGTGGCATTTTTTTCTGCGATGATTGCCGGACCGTGAACAATGTCACCAGGACGCATGTCTTCGCGCCGATAGAGGGCCGTATCGTGCCATTTTCCTCCCGAGAACAATTGCACGATTTCTGCCGCTTGCAGCGGACCTTCGCGCGGCGGCATTTGTTCGACCACCGCAGTATTTTCATCGGACACGCCGATTGCCTCGACCGAAATGGCTTCCACCACGAGGTCCTTTTCCGGCATGAGGAAGGAGTAGCGCTTCTTGTACGCGGTTTCGAATTGCTCAACCATTTTTTCTACCGCACCGAAGGTGACCACGATGGACGAGTCGGTGCCTTCGTAGCGAAGATGGGCGCGTTCCACCATACGGATGCGGGATTGTTCCACACCTTGCGCCAGCAGGTTGTTGCGTGCTTCGCCGGCCAGGGCAGCCAGCTTCCCTTCGAGCGCGGCCATTACAGAGGCGGACAAAGTGACTTCGACCGATTGCTCGCGCATTGCAGTTTGGTCCGCCAGGCCCATACCATAGGCTGACAGTACGCCGGCGAACGGGTGCGCGAACACGCGTGTCATGCCGAGTGCATCCGCAACGAGGCAAGCATGCTGGCCGCCCGCGCCGCCAAAGGTGGTGAGAGTGTAGTCGGTTACGTCGTGGCCGCGCTGCACCGAAATGAACTTGATTGCATTGGCCATGTTGCCGACCGCAATCTCAATGAAGCCTTCCGCGACTTCCTCCGGCGTGCGACGGTTGCCGGTAGCGCGATAAATTTCTTCCGCCATTTCGGTGAACTTTTGCACCACTGCATCGCGGTCCAGTGTCTGGTCGGCATTCGGGCCGAATACGGCGGGGAAGTACTTCGGCTGGATCTTGCCAAGCATGACGTTGCAGTCGGTGACCGCCAGCTTGCCGCCACGGCGGTAACATGCCGGGCCGGGATTGGCGCCGGCGCTTTCCGGTCCGACGCGGTAGCGCGAACCGTCGAAGTGGAGAATGGAACCGCCGCCTGCCGCAACAGTGTGGATGCTCATCATAGGCGCACGCATGCGCACGCCGGCTACCTGGGTCTCGAACTCGCGCTCGAATTCGCCGGCGTAATGCGACACGTCAGTGGAGGTGCCGCCCATGTCGAAGCCGATGATCTTGTCAAAGCCGGCGCTCTCGGCGGTGCGCACCATGCCGACGATGCCGCCCGCAGGGCCGGAAAGAATGGAGTCCTTGCCTTGGAAGCGGTGCGCGTCGGTGAGGCCGCCATTGCTCTGCATGAACAACAGGCGCACGCCCTCCATCTGGCTCGCGACTTGATCGACATAGCGGCGCAGAATAGGCGAAAGATAGGCATCGACCACTGTGGTGTCGCCGCGCGACACCAGTTTCATCATCGGGCTGACTTCGTTCGAGATCGATATTTGCGTAAAGCCGATTTCACGTGCAATGCGACCGATCGCTTCTTCATGTTGCGTAAAGCGGTAGCCATGCATCAGAACAATCGCGATGGCGCGATAGCCGCGCTGGAACAAAGGCAGCAGGTCGCGTCGTACTTGTTCCTCATCGAGAGACTTGATTACTTCGCCCTGGGATCCAATACGCTCATCGACTTCAACCACTTGTTCATACAGCAACTCGGGCAGCACAATATGGCGGTCGAAGATGCGCGGACGGTTCTGATAAGCGATGCGCAGCGCATCGCGGAAGCCTTTGGTAACGACCAGCACGGTTGGATCGCCCTTGCGCTCGAGCAGTGCGTTGGTGGCGACCGTGGTCCCCATCTTTACCGCTTCCACATATGCAGGAGAAATCGGGTCCTGCGCACCGATGCCGAGCAGGCGCCTGATGCCCGCTACTGCGGCATCCTTGTATTGCTCCGGATTTTCCGACAGCAACTTATGCGTCACCAGCGATCCGTCCGGACGCCGCGCAACGATGTCAGTAAAGGTGCCGCCGCGGTCAATCCAGAATTGCCAACGCTTGTCCCGCTCCCCGTGTAATTGTTGTTCACCCATGGTGTGTTCGCCTTTCTCGTAAGAAGAGACCGCGCCAGATCGGCGCTAGGTCATGAAGTCCGGAATGTCCGGAAGTCCAGCATTTTTTTCTTGAAAATACTTTCTGTTTCGTTTCAAATACTTTTTGTTTCTTATATTGTATGTTCAACGTCGACGAAATGTAAAACAATTTATTGACATTTTATTGGCGTGGCCATTAATATTCAAGAAAAAATGATGGAGGCGCGATGGGAACCAGAATCAAGAACATCGGGAGGTGGCTGTTTGCCGGCTTGTTGGCGTTATTGGTTCTGGGGGCTCCGGCGCGTGCGGCGGTCGAGATAAATGTTGCAAGTGCTTATGCGGGCGATAAC
>DASVLY010000149.1:0-9148 GCA_036384635.1 Noviherbaspirillum sp.
ACGGTGGCGTCGCTGATGTCGAACAGGGCAGTGACCTGTTGCTTGGTGAATACGGTCTGCCCCTCGTAGGCCAGCCCGCCCAATGCCAGATGCTGCTCGGCGGCTTGCAAGGCAAAGCGGTTGTTCAGAATGTTTTGACGCTGATGCGGAGAGGCGGCGAGGTCGCTCATGTCAAAGTTCTCCACGGAAGGCGCGGTGTTGGAGGGAGGCGAAGAGGGAATCGAGCTCGGCGAGGGATTCAACTTGAATACTAGCCTGCTTCCGCAGAACCGTTACTCGCTCAACAAAGGTCTGTCTGAGAGACTCAGGCGGCAAATGAAACTTGAATGACCGAATATCTCTCGGGGAAATATGTGGAACAGTTGTTTCGGTTGGTCGGCAGTGTCGAGTAAACGCCGGTTGATTCAACAAGTGGTATACATAATCGTTGGATATTCCCTGTCTGCCCCTGATTCTCGCTACTCGTTGAACCAGCAATGAGGGAGAATCGGACTGCTGTACCTGCGCAATCTTGAAACCTTCAGAAATCCAAGGACGGTCCATTGCGATAACTACGTCACCCTCTTCAAGCCGAAATGCAGACAAGCCATCTGCTTTCGATACTGGCCAACACGCAAGATCATCCCAATCTAACTGCCCAGGCATTACATTCGCACCCCTACACAGTTTGATGCTGTCATTGGAGCTAGCGACATACTCTTCGCTTCGGAAAGCATATCCAGTAACCATTTCAGTAACATCTGAGAGATGTACGACAGGCCAATCTTTGGTCGTAGTGACAGGATCACCAAACATCTCAATAAAAATGGATTGCGTGAGGCTATCCAGTTGCGCCAAGGCTTCCCGGCGCTTGGCTCTGAGCGCATCGGCTTGGTCGAGAATGGCGGCGATGCGGCGTTGTTCGGAAAGGGGAACGTAAGGCAGTGGCGATGCCCAAATAATCTTATCTGAGATGGCGGGATAGCTGGCTCCAGTGGCCTTGCTCACCATGTCAGCGACAAACTGTGGTGACTTTACCCAGTGGAAAAGATAATTGCTGCAAAGTTCGGATGGCTTTGGACGCAGGACGCAAAAGCCTGTAGAAGCGGTTGCCGAATCTAGCTCGTTCGGAACCTTCGCAACGCCATTGAGATTAGGACGTACTGTTGAGACCAATACATCGTCGCTCCTGACAATTTGTCGGGCGCGACTCGGCGCTTCGTGGCACGCAATCTCGCGCGCACAAACAATTGACTTCAAATCTTGATCTACTGCGCTCAGGTCGATGTATTGAAATGTGTCCTCTGAATTTTCGCGCAGCGGATTCCAAGTCGCTACATCTTCGACCAAGGTTCCTATAGGCCGAGTCTCCCAATGCATCACTTCAGTATCTCCTCAAGCGCTTTCATTCCTGCCTGAATCTCAGCTTCCAATTCAGACAGCTTCGCTAGAATTTTCTTTGGCGGTAGATGTTCTACCGCCGTATGCACTACTTCCTTGTAGCGGTTGATCGAAAGATCGTATCCGTTGGCTTCGATATCAGCCTTAGCCACACAAAAGCTCTGTTCGGTGCGGGCACGCTGCCTCTCCGCTCCGTCGCGCTGCCCCCAACGTGCCAGTACATCAGGCAGGTTATTCTTGGTGAGTTCGGCTTCGGTTAAGGGCGTAACGGGAGTGACGCCCAACTTTTCCTCCGCCAGCAGCGGCTGCCGCTTGTCATCCAGACTCAACCCATCCTGCTGAACATCGTAGAACCAGACATGATCGGTGCCGCCGGAATTAGTTTTAGTGAACAGCAAAATCGCCGTCGAAACCCCGGCATAAGGCTTGAACGCACCGGACGGCAGCGAAATCACCGCATCCAGCTTCTGCTCTTCCACCAGCTTGCGCCGCAGTTCCTTGTGCGCCTTGCTGGAGCCGAACAACACGCCGTCCGGCACGATGACCGCCGCGCGTCCGCCCGGCTTGAGCAGGCGCAGGAACAGCGCCAGGAACAGCAGCTCGGTCTTTTTGGTCTTGACGATAGCGAGCAAATCCTTGGCCGTGTTTTCGTAATCGAGCGAGCCGGCGAAGGGGGGATTGGCGAGAATGAGCGAATACTTTTCTTCGTCGCCCGCGTGGTCCTGGGCCAGCGAGTCCTTGTAGCGGATATCCGGGTTGTCGACGCCGTGCAGCAGCATGTTCATGCTGCCGATGCGGAGCATGGTGTTGTCGAAGTCGTAGCCGTGGAACATGCCGTGGTGGAAGTGCTCGCGCAGCTTGGCATCGCGGAAGATTTCCGGGTGCTTCTTGCGCAGGTATTCCCCCGCCGCCACGAGAAAGCCGCAGGAGCCGCTGGCGGGGTCGCAGAGCACGTCTTTGGGACCGGGCGCGGTGAGTTCGACCATCAACTGGATGATGTGGCGCGGCGTGCGGAACTGGCCGTTCTGCCCGGCGCTGGCGATCTTGCCGAGCATATACTCGTAGAGGTCGCCCTTGGTGTCGCGGTCTTCCATCGGCACGTGGTCGAGCATATCGACCACCTTGGACAGCAGGCCCGGCGTGGGGATGGTGAAGCGTGCATCTTTCATATGATGCGCGTAGGTGGAATCGTCACCACCGATGCCGCGCAGGAAGGGGAAGACGTGCTCGCTCACGATGGTGAACATTTCGGCGGGCGCGCGGTTCTTGAATTGAGACCAGCGCAGGTCGTTGTAGTCGCGCCCTTTGGGGTCTTTACCCTCGGGGAAGATGCGGCGCTCCATTGGCTTGCCCAGGCGCAGCGATTTGTTTTCTTCGAGGGTGTGGAGTTCGTCCAGGCGGCGCAGGAAGAGCTGGTAGGTGATCTGCTCCATCACTTCCAGCGGGTTGGAGATGCCGCCGGACCAGAAGGCGTTCCAGATGGCGTCGATTTGACTGCGGATTTCTCCAGTAAGCATGTGTGTTCCGTATTGTTGCTTCGGACGGCGGCGGTTTACCTGCCATCTCACTGTTGCAAAAAAGAAATAATAGCACTGGCAATGTGGCTGCATGCGCCTTTTCCATGCCATTGAAAGCGGCAACAAACTACATGGATGAAAACGCCTCGTCAAAGGCTTTCGCTGGCGCGGCTTGGCGCTGCATCGTCACGGGAGCGATTTGCCGACAGCGCTCATCGGCATGCCGGGTTGGAGTTGCATTGATGCAATCGATCGAGCAATTGCGGTTATTTGTCTGCTATTGTTTCACTCAGGCATTGTTTCGCGTTTATTCAACCCCGTATAAAAAGTTAAACATCATGAAACCACGATACCTCCTGGCTGCCGCCGCTCTGTTCGCATCGATGTCTGCTCATGCGGTTCCCGATGAAGATGTCGTGCAGGAGATGGCGCGACGGACACGTCTTTCCTCATCGGAGATCAGGCGCAACTATGACGCCTGCGACAGCGGCGTCACGCTCGCCATGAAAATCTGCGGCGGCTATCGCCTGACCGAGCAAGAACTTCGACTAAAGAACGTTTACAAGAAGGTGCAAGCAAAAGCAAAAGAAGCCGGCCACGAAGCCTCGCTCGCGAAAGCCGAAAAGGCATGGCTGGCTTACCGCAATGCCGCATGCGCATTTGAAGGCAAGATGGGCGCGGGAGGCGGAACCGCAGAGGGGTTGTACGCGCTCTCTTGCAGGGAAGACCTGACGAAACAACGAGCGGAGAGGCTTGAAGCCAGCATTGGGGAGTAAGGGATCGCGCGGGGATAACTTGAATTAAGGAACGTGCGCGGAATAACTTCCCGATTTGTCCCGTGTCCGGAGGGCGCATTGCTGCGTTGCCCCTCGCTTGTGCGGCTCGCTACACGGCGCTCGGGTGCGCCTTGCACTGCATCCCGCCGGACACGTTCAAATCGGGAAGTTATTCCGCGCACGTTCCTAAGCTACCCCCGGCAAAGCCCTGATCATTACCGACATGTTTCTCATCATGCGGCGCAACGAATAGATGTGGGTAATGATCAGGGCTTTGCCGGGGGCTTGCCTCACAATAAGTTATAAGTCATAGAGGGAACTAAAGTGGAAACCAGCAAATTCGCCGAATCGGCGCTTGGGTTTACTAAGAGCCCGCTTGGCATCATTGCCCTTTTTATAGTCCTCGTATACGGATTTGCGTCGCTTGTGGTCGGCCTTGGTTCCGGCTTGTCCAACCATGTCACTCCGCTGATCTACTTTATGGTTTTCTTTCCAGTTCTGGTTTTTCTTGGGTTTCTATGGCTTGTCGCCAAGCATCACAATAAGTTGTATGGGCCGTCGGATTTCAAGAATGAAGAAAACTTTATCAAGGCTCAGATGGCTACCGCTGCTTCACTGGCGGCTGCCTCAGCGAAGCAACTAGGCAATAGCGCAGGCGTTCCTGAAGCTCAGCTCCGGGAAATCGTGAATGTTGTTTCAAACGCGCCTAGACAACATAAGCCTGACACGTGGAGAAATCGCGTTCTCTGGGTCGATGATCGCCCGGAGAACAACGTTTATGAGAGGCAAGCCTTCGAAGCGCAGGGCGTAGAGTTTTCGATTGCACTATCGACAGACGAAGCGCTCGCTTTACTCAAGACAAACAAATTCGCGGCGATAATTTCTGACATGGGGCGCAAAGAGGGGCCGCAGGAAGGCTATGTTCTGCTGGAAAAATTGCGTTCTCAAGGAGACAAAACACCTTTCGTAATTTATGCGGCATCGAATCTTCCTGAACACAAAAAGATGGCGCGTGAGCGAGGCGCAATTGGCTCAACAAATAGAGCGGAAGAGCTGTTTCAGCTTGTAATGGGAGCCATCACGAATGGCTCATAACCATGCGTTCCAGCCGACGTGTTTGCCGCCGCGTCGCTCTGGCAAAGACGCGGCTGAACGCGGGCGTTAGGCTTTTGAATGATCACCGGTAGCATCCTCAGTCAGCGACTACATACAGGCGCAGCGACTTCATCGCAAGTCGATTGCCAAGTGGTCAAACATCTCCGCTGCAGTCATCTCCGCATGCGGCGTCGCAATGCTGATAGCAGGCTCAAGGCAGCTCGGGGTGATAGCGCTGTTCGCCGGAGCCGGCGCCTTCATTGGCGAGTACCTTGTCGCCTATGTCTATTTGCCACGCAAGGTACAGAAGCTTCACACTCAGCAGAAGGACTTGGCTGGCCAGTTCACCTACTCATGGGATGCCCAGCACATTGAGGCCCAGAGCAATACTGGATCAGCCCGGAGACCCTGGAATCACTATGCAAAGGTGAAGGAAGACGAGCATGTCTTTCTCCTCTACCACTCGGACAATATGTTCGAGATGTTGCCCAAGTCATGGTTTCCAAGTTCGGAGGCAATCAATGAGTTTCGAAAGTTGGCTCTCCGTGCGGCAGAAGCCTAACCCTTCCATCGAGCGGACGGTTTGCAGCGGGCTGCGCCCGCTGCAAACCGCCGCTCATGTCGAACGTTGAACGACTGCTTTGCGACTTGTCGAAAGACAGCTAAGTATCCGCTGGACCGATGAGTGGTTCCGGTCGAACAGCTGGGCAATTTGTTGGAGGGATTCGCCTTTCTTCCACCGCTCCCACATCATTGCCTTCTGAGTTTGGGTGTAATAAATCCTGGGCCTTTGCTTCATCTGCAACACTCCTTCCGCTTACGCAGCGTTTAGTGTGTTGCATCCACCAGTTGAATCCAAGGCCTTAAGCGGCCAGTTATCTTCGCCGATGGAAGGCTTGAAGAATCGCCAGTCTATTCCGCTACCGTAACACCCGAACCACCCATCGCCTTCGGGACGTCCTTCATCTTCGGCAACCCGTCCTTGATCCGCAGCTTCGTCTCCTGATAGTTGACATGGATGCCGGCCTGGTACGGGAAGTCCGGAATAACCGCTGCATACACGTCGGTGAGTCCCCAGTCGGGATGCTCTGTGAAGATGTGGCCTCCACATGTTTTGCACCATTTGCGGTAACTGCGCGGCGTCTTGTTATAAGTGCCGATGTTGTCTGCGCCCTGCGTGATCTGCACGGCATCGGATTTCCATAAAGTGAAAGCGTTGACAGGCCCTGCCGACCAGTGCCGACACGATTCGCAATGGCAATACCCCATTGCGGCCGGCTCACCGCTGACTGTAAATTGAACCGCGCCGCAAAAGCAGCTGCCTTTATGAACATCTCCGTTGCTCATGATGCGTCTCCTTGATGGTTTGCATGCGTCCTGCCGGTGGCGAATGCAGAAGCTGTTTCCATGCGGATTCTTCAGGCATTGCCCATATCGTTATTCGATATGGAGCGGCCGGTATCGTTCTCCGGCCTTCCCTATTCAATGATCGGGTGTCCGGCTTTCTTGTCCGCGCCCCTGCGTCAGAATAGTTGTCGCGTCACGGGCTACTGGCTGGAAGAGAATATTTCAATGATGTGCTTGCTGCACTTCCTCTCATTTCTTGACGACATCCTGTGCTGGCATGTCCAAGATCGCACCGTGCGTATTCAGGTTCACCACCGACGGCACCATCAGTTGGGGACGAAGATAGTGATGGAACACCGTCTCCGACATCTGCTGGTTATTCATTTCCAGCAGCTTCGCCGCAGCGGCGTCTTTCTTCAAAGCGGGCATATCCAGTGCCGAGATGGCCATTTGACGCATAAAGTGACGGGCGGCTAGCTGTGGATCTCGTTCCTTGGTCGCGACGAAATTTTCCTGTACCTGCAGCTGTTTGCCAATCTGCGTTTCGGGGCTGAGAAAATCCTGTTTCATTGCCCAGGTTCCCTGTTGCATTAAGCTCGCCAAAGGGAACGAGATACGGCGGGAACCAGAGGCGATAGGTTCGTCTTCTCCTTTGGAACGCGCATCCACGAGTCCGGATTCCGTACTTTCAGTGGCGAAGCGGGAGTTGCTGCGCATGGGGGTGTGCTTGTGTTCCAGGAAGAAGAAGACGTGGTCATGGTTGCCCAGTTGCTTTGCATCCGCATCGGTGGTCTTGCTCTCGGTGCCCATGCCTAGCTGCTCGCGTGTGTGCTTGGCAAACAATCCGCCAGACCCAAGAATCTTCTTCTGGTCGCTGCCGCTGAAGTACATGCCACCACGCATTTCAGGTGCCATGTCTTCCATGCGCCTGATGAACTCCAGCTGATTCGGTCCATATTTAGTCGTCACTGTCTTCTGTTGCTCGAACTTGTGAGCCAGAACCTCCTTGAAGTCACCGGGATTTTCCTTTGCCACTTTCTTGAACTTGTCTGCGCCTGACATCAGGTCCAAACTGGTGAGTGTCGCCTCTTTGGCAACTTCGGCACGTTTGGCGATAACCGTATTGGCGAAATCCTGCGTCACTGCCTTGGTGAATTCATTCGCGCGTGCCCGCTTGGTGTCAGCTCGCTGCCGGGCTCGCTTGACGGACAGTTCCATGAATCCTTTTGCCGCGAGATGGACATTATTTTTCACCTTGTCCGGCGTATTGATCGGATGCAATTCGGCAAATTGAGCGGTTTTTTTCTGGCGCTGTTGGGTTTCTTTCTCAGTCTTTTTTGCGGAGAAGTTCAGAAAGGCTTGTTTGATCTTATTGGCCGCTACGGTGGCGACCGTCATATCAGATAGGCGGGGATCACCGGACACTTCGGCCATCTGGTTCTGTGAACCGGGCAAGGAAAACCTGGCCGTATGAGGCTGCTGCTTGCTGGGAGCCTCGATCGGCTTGAGCGTGCCCGATTCCGATTTGTGCCGTTGCACCTTGATGTCCGGCAGGCTGCTGATAACAGGTGTTTTGTTGATTTCACGGCCGCTTGGGCCAATCGGTTGTCCGCTATGCCACGGGAGCGGTGCGGTTTTAATTATGGGCGGCTGGATAGATGGCGTCGCCCCAGAGGACTTCTTGGCATTCTTCTTACCCGATTGCCCCGTCTTCGAATCCATGTTGCCCCATCCTTGCTCGTGTCGATTGAATATTGACTCATGGCTGGTTGTTGCATTTTGAATCTGCAGCTATCGATAAGTGTATCAAAATAAGCTTTGGCACAGGCTCTCTTACGCCGCCGGAACCAATTTCCCTGCCGCAACTCCGGTCAACTCACGCCAGCGCACATGCGCATGCGCGCTGGTCCACACATCGAAGTGCAACTGCGACAGCAGCAGCGGGTCATCGAGCAGTGTGTTTTTCTGCTCGTGCGTGAGCTGTGCCGGGTCCGAGCACAGTGCCGCACGCGCCAGTTCGGCACGCGCCGCACGATTGTGCGACGGCAGGCCGGGACGCGCCGTGGCAGCCGCACAAGCGAGTGCATTGACGAGCGGGTCGACCGCTGCATCGAGGAAATCCGGCAGCGACTGCACTGCATTGTGATGCACTGCTGTCGCCTGCAATTCCTGCGGCGGGTGCGCTTCTTCCGGGGTCACGAACAAGCCGGCGCGCTGGAAGCATCGGCCGAGCGATACCCTGCTCGACAGTACCGACAACGGGATCGACAATGCCAGAGCGCCGGCAATCGGCAATAGCCACGGCAAAAAGGAGGGATTGAGCCGGAACACGGCCGCTCCCCATGCAAGGCCCAGCAGCGTATGCCAGCCATGCTTGGCTACCGCTTCGCGCCAGGAGGTTTGCGCATCCTGGCGCGGCGGCGACTTCCAGTGGATCGGCCAGCCGAGGAAGGCGGCGGCGACGAAGCGCGTGTGAAACAGCATGCGCACGGGCGCGAGCAGCATCGAGAAAACCAGTTCGATCAGCATGCCGGCAACCACGCGCAGCCGGCCGCCGAACTCGCGCGCGCCCCGCAGGCAAATCAGCAGCACGGCGAGAATCTTCGGCAGGAACAGCAGCGTCGCGGTGGCGGAGAACAGTGCTACCGCTTTTTCCGGGTGCCATTGCGGCCAGATCGGGAACAACTGGCGCGGCGCGATGAAATACTGCGGTTCGGTCAACGTGTGCAACGCAAGGAGTCCGGTCGACAGCGCCAGAAACAGGAACCACAACGGCGCCGACAGGTAGGCGAGCGCGCCGGTGACGAATACCGCGCGATGTACCGGGTGCATGCCGCGCGCCGTGAACAGGCGGAAGTTCATCAGGTTGCCGTGGCACCAGCGGCGGTCGCGCTTGAGTTCGTCGAGCAGGTTGGGCGGCATCTCTTCATAACTGCCGTCCAGATCGTAGGCGATCCATACGCCCCAGCCGGCTCGCCGCATCAGCGCCGCCTCGACGAAATCGTGCGACAGGATCTCGCCGGCCAGCGAACC